>DASTAO010000051.1:0-3365 GCA_035712525.1 Kapaibacterium sp. (SeqCode) | reverse complement strand
CCATTCGAGCATAATATATTCCTGTCGGCAATGAAGCTGTTTCAAGTTGAAACGACTGGATCGTTTCTGAAGGAATGACTACTTCTTTTACGGTAACTCCTAAGGCTGAAACAATCTGTACTTTTGCACTTGTCCTTCCCGCCGGTTCAAAATCAATTTGAATGTTATCGGTTGCAGGATTTGGATGCATTGAAATGATCTGTGGTATCTTTCCGGTCCGCATGAATTTCCAGATTGTGCTATCGCCACATCGCGGATCGAGTTGAAATGTCGTCGAAGGGATATCGCACAATCCAAGCGGTGTGCGGCCGGCGATCGAGAAACTATCGATAAAAATGGGGCAGGATAGTTCGGTTGTCAAGGTCACCCTAAACCGGACGTAGATCATCGGCTTTGTAAAATCTGATAAATTGTAAATGCTGTCCTTGTCGAGATCAATGCTGCAATCGAGATTGCCGGGACTTACTTCACTGCCGGAAAGATTTTTATTGTGCTGGCACAATGTATTATTCGTTTCGAAGGTCTTAGTAGGCACCGGCGTTAGTAGATCACCATTATACTTAAGATGAAATGCCAGATGTTTTATATTGATCGAATCGGTCGGCGTCAGAATATACAATGGCACGAGAACCGTATCGCCGACTTTGGTTGGTTTAGGCTGCCCGAGATAGGGCTCAGGCGAGCGCGAATGAAAGGCATCGAGGGTAATAATAGTATCAAATGTCCGTCCGGCGATCGTACATTTCAAGCGTAGCGGGATATTCCTGCTTTCGTTGGTATTGGTTTGGAAGGAAAGTTTTATACTGTCATCTGAGAAGATAGGGATGCTATCATGCAGCGGCCGGTAGGAGATCGACGATTCACCAATTGAGTCGATTAGATACAGTGTATCGATCTTCAGTGTAGAACAATTGATATTATGAATCGGGATCGTTACCTCACCGGGTTGGCAATAATGGGTTCGAATACTCGCCAGGGCTGATTGCAACGACAGTATCGGCCCGAAGACACCATTTGAAATGTTGGTAACGGTTGCCTTTAGGATAGTATCGAAGATCTTCCCTTTTCCTCTTCCTTTAAGATGAATAATCACGGTTTGTGTTTCATTGCTATCGCTTTGAAATTGGAATCGGATGCTATCGGTATGTGAGCTTAAAACGGTACGAGGAGAATCAAGCTGAATGAATTTAGAACTTGATTTGGTTATAAGAATACTATCGATGACAAATGGTGAGCAGCTGCCGTTCATTAATGGGAAGCCTAACGTAACTTGTTCGCAATAATGGGAAATAATATTAAGGCTATCGAATGCCAGTGATAATGGTGATGCCGTTGAGTCACCCCCAAATAATGTGCCATCGCCACCATCGGTTGTTTTCCAGATGCCGCCTTCGCCGTCAAAGGCATAGACAATCTCACCATTGCATCCGGTAACACAAAATTTCGTATCACGAAAACCCGCAGGCCCTCCGACTGACTTCCAACTTAATCCTAAATCGTCAGACCGATACATGCCTTTAGGGGAAAAGTTGGTGAGAGTATTTGTTTGTACGTAGATTGTTGAGCTCTTTCCACCTATTTCTCCAGTGAATTCTGCCCCACTCTGGAAGTCAAATCGTTCGACCCAGTTTCGACCATTATCGGTAGAGATAAAAACCTTATGGTTAGCATCCCGTGCATTTCCCTCAGGCAATACAACGAAGGTACTCGTTCCTTGCAGAGCATAGATTCCCCAGGATTCCGAAAGTGGTCCACCTTCAGTCCAACTCAAACCTCCATCGACGGTAAACCAGCAGTTTGCTTTAGTATCAAAAGTTTGATTATTAGGGCCCATTGTCACAACACCGATATTGTTATCGGCAAAGTCTATACCGTTGCTCGAATTATTGTAAGGGTCTGAAAATATTTCGTTAAAGTTTTTACCATCATCAATGGAGACTCCCGCAGGAGTTAACGGGCTATTCCCGTTCTTTTTGGATGTACACCATCCAGTTTCTACCAATGCCTTTTGGGTTTTATATACCCTTGTGCCTCTATCAATATAACTTGCCGTTCTGTTCTGCCAAGTAATCCCGGCATCAGTTGTCTTCCATAGGACATTGCTTGCATTGCTTTGCTGGTAGACCGATGCGTACCCGATCATACTGTCTATCATAAAAATAGATGTGATTCTGGTATGGCTGCCTGGGGGAGTATTACATTTATCCCAGGTCTGGCCGCCATTTGTGGTTCGAAAAATTGTAGCATTAGGGACCACATTTATTAATGTGCCCTCGCCAATGAATCCATATTCCGAATTTAGAAAGAAACCAGTGCCTATAGAATTATCTGTTTTTCGGATCAAATTCCACGAAGAAACAGCACTACCATACCCTACACTGAGGATCAATAACAGGAGGAAAATCCGCCGGGACATTGTGTTTCGTCAAGAGATGATTTACCGTTCTATAACTACTTTGATATGACGAACGGTGCCCTGATTTGTCTTGATCGAAAGAATATACTCCCCCGGAGGTACACCGTCAAATTGCAAGTGATTTTCCGAGACACCCGCGGGTGCATCGATCGAAACTGTTTTTACTTCTATACCATCGATGTTATATAACGATGCAGAAAGCGTCGATTGCGAAGGCAATGAGGATGAGAGGATAATACTTCCCTGATTAGGATTAGGTCGAACCGCAAAGAGTGAAACGAATTTCTCCCCTTTGAGAGCTCGTATGAGAGTCGAATCGCCGCAACTAAGCTGCAATTTGAAAACAGCCGATTGTACGGTGCAAGTAGAAAGCGTAGTAGGTTTGGAGCTAATGGTAAAATTAATATCCTGAAGCGTCACTTCGCTTTCGGTAGTATCCGTCAGATAGGTATGGGCGCTTACATATAGCAAGGGCTTAGTCGAAGAACCTCTTAAGGTAACATTCTTTTTAAGCTTGGTATCGAATACCCAACCGGTCGGTGTTTTATATACTGTGTCGAATGTTGTGAGGCTGTCAAGCTGGCTGCCTCTGAAGACGAGGCTATCTGGCTGAATAAGGTTATCGTTCAACTGAAAGGTGCCTCGTATCTCATCGACAATGGTCCCGCTTAGAAGGGTATCGTATGTAATGGGAATGAGGACGGTCTCTCCTGCACCAACGGAGGGTACGCTTGCTATGTATGGGCTTGGCACCAATGTACCGTCACCGCCATCAGAAGTTTTATAGATGCCTCCTAAAGTATCAAATGCATATACTGTTTCTCCGTGGCAACCGGTGACGAAAAAGCGGGTATCAAACCCATTAACTGGCCCACCTACTGGTCGCCATGAAATACCACCATCATCACTTCTATATAAGCCATCATTAGAGCGATTTTCAGTCTGAACA
>DASTAO010000050.1:0-7506 GCA_035712525.1 Kapaibacterium sp. (SeqCode) | reverse complement strand
CCCGGGAGCCCGGCTAAGGCTGCTTCGAGAGTGGTCGTGCCGCTCTTTAAGATTCCAAGTTGAGCGTGATTCATTAATTGGTGAGTATCCTCAGCATTTCGGAAATGGGAAAATGACTTCGGAGCAGTGCTGTATAAACTTTCTGATACTGTCGGAGACTCGACGACTATCGGCTGCACGTTAAGTTTACTAGCGACGATCTCCGCTGCTTTACACATAATATTCAAGTGCCGCCGGACCTCTTCGCTACGGCTGCCGGCAAATACAAGCAACCAGCCTTGCGTAGCATTCAATTGATACTTATTAGCAAATGCTTCACGACTGACATAGTTCTTCTTTTCTTCGTCGATGATCTCGACAAGTGGATGGCCGACAAATTCTGTCTGTGCTAATCCGGCCTTCTTATAAATATCGACTTCAAATGGGAAAATAACCAGCATTCTTGATACAGTAGCAACCATCTTCTGCACCCGCGAAGGTTTCCATGCCCATACTTGCGGACTTACAAAGTAAATGACTTCGATATTCCGTTTCTTTGCTTCGGCGGCAAAGCGAATGTTAAAACCGGGATAATCGACGAGGAGGATCTTATCAGGACGAGTTTTCGGATCATCAAGCAGAGCGACCATCTCTGCAAAGACTCGCTTAAAAAAGCCGTATCGTTTTGCAACCTCAAGAAAACCAACGACCGACATTTCAGTTGGAGTATAAAAGCACTGCATTCCTTCAGCTTTACACTTCTCTCCACCAATTCCGAAGAACTCGGTTACACCAATCTTCTTTGCTTCGCTGATAACCCGCGATGCTAATCGATCGGCAGAGGCTTCGGCAGCAATGACGAGAATGCGACTCATAGTAATCGCTTTAAGAACTGTCCGGTATATGATTGTTTCGTCTCGGCGATCTGCTCCGGGGTACCGGCAGCAACAAGTTCTCCGCCTTCATCACCGGCCTCAGGTCCAAGATCGATAACCCAATCGGCACATTTTACAACTTCGAGGTTGTGTTCGATCACGATCACCGTGTTTCCTGCATCGACAAGTGCATTGAGCGCCTTCAGAAGCTTTGCAATATCTTCAAGATGCAATCCGGTTGTCGGTTCATCGAAGATGAAGAGCGTATTATCTTTATTTCGCTCAGCTAAATAGGTTGCTAGTTTGATGCGCTGTGCTTCACCACCGCTTAAGGTGTTTGCTGGTTGGCCTAATTTTATATATCCGAGGCCAACATCGTCGAGTGTACGTAATCGTGATGTGATGCGTTTATTGTCCTCAAAGAATGCGAGAGCATCAGCAACAGTCATATTCAGAACATCGACAATGTTCTTCCCACGAATTTCTGCCTCAAGTGCTTCAGCTTTGTAGCGGGTACCACCACAGACATCGCAGAGCAAATACATATCGGCGAGAAACTGCATCTCGACTTTTACAAAGCCCTCACCCTGGCAGGTCTCGCAACGACCACCTGGCACATTGAAGGAAAAATAACCGGCCGTTAGCTCACGCTGCTTTGCATAAAGTGTTTTTGAAAACGCTTCGCGAATATGATCGAAGGCATTAACGTAGGTCGCCGGATTCGAGCGCGGTGTCTTACCGATCGGAGTCTGATCGATCATCACCACTTCATCGACATACTCTGCTCCATCGATCGATGCATACGCACCGACATCGTGCACCGGCTCATTCTTTTCTTTTAATAGGCCGTTATATAGGCAGCTATGAACCAGTGTCGATTTACCTGAACCGGATACACCCGTCACCGCTGTAAAGACGCCAACTGGAAAAGCGACATCGATATGCTTCAGATTATTTTCCGAAGCTTCTTTGATGCGAACCGAAAGTTTTGGATTTACCCGACGACGTTTTTTCGGAACGGGTATTTCCTTCCTACCACTTAGATAGGCCGCCGTTAACGATCGTGATGATTTCGCTTCAAGTAATTCATCATGAGTACCATTAAAAACGATCTCACCTCCATGCTCACCAGCCATTGGACCGAAATCGACGAGATGATCTGCCGCTTTCATGATGTCCTCATCGTGCTCAACGACGATCACCGTATTGCCAAGATCACGGACACGCTTTAAGATACCAAGCAATCGTTCGCAATCGCGCTGATGCAGACCGATGCTTGGCTCATCGAGTACATAGAGCGTACTCGTCAATGCTCCGCCGAGTGACGATGCAAGCTGAATGCGTTGTGATTCACCACCGGAGAGTGTATTCGATAAACGATGAAGTGTAAGATAGCCTAAGCCTACATCATCGAGATATCGTAATCGCTTCACGATCTCATCTACTAATCTATCGGCGATCTTTTTTTCGAAGTCGGATAGTTCGATCGAATCAAAATGATCGCGAGCCTGACGGATCGTCATCTTCACGACATCAAAGATCGTCTTGCCGACAACCTTTACATTCAATGCAGCCGGACGAAGCCTCGAACCATGGCACACCGGACACGTTGTATAGCCGCGATATCGCGAGAGAATGACGCGGTAATGCAGCTTATAGGTTTGCGTTTCGAGATCGTGAAAGAATGCACCTAATCCCTTAAAGCCTTCGCCGTAGCCATCCCAGACGATCTTCTGCTCTTTTTCCGTCAGCGTTGCATACGGAATATCCATCCTCACACCAGCTTTCTTTGCGACCTTCTCGAGATCGTGCAGATAGCTCGAAAACTTTGCGCCAGTCCAACAAGCTACTGCTCCCTGTCTGAGCGATTTAGATTTATCGGGCACGACGAGATTCATATCGATGCCCATCGCTCTGCCGAACCCCTCACATTCAGGGCAAGCACCGTAGGGAGAATTGAAGGCAAATAATCTTGGCTCGGGCTCTTCGTATGGAATGCCGCAGTTCGAGCATTCGAAGCGATCGCTAAAGCGATACTCGGCTGTCGTTCCGTCAGCCTCAAGCTTTGCCATGATACCAACTCCACCACCTTCACGGAAGGCTGCTTCGAACGAATCGACAATGCGCGAACGAAGCTCTTCGTTATTGCTGCGATAGACAAGCCTATCGACAAGCACCCGCACATCTTTCGGATCGATCGTCTGCGGCGGTTCTTCGGAAAGTTCGAGGATGCGTTCGTGGCCGGCTAAGGTAATTCTGAAAAAGCCTTGTGCCCGAAGATTTTGCCATTCCTCTTCCATCTGTTTCTTCGAATGCCGGTGCATCGGAAACAGAATGTAAAATTTATCGCCATCCTTTAAGTGATCCGCAAGCAATCTCGCCACCGAACTTGGCGTATCCTTGCGAACAACAGAATCACATCGTGAGCAATACGTAATACCAATGCGAGCATAAAGGACGCGAAGATAATCATAGACTTCCGTCTGAGTCGCAACAGTCGAGCGAGGATTGCGGATGAGCGTCTTCTGCTCGATGGCAACGGCAGGGCTTAATCCGGAAAGCACATCGACGTCAGGCTTTTGCATCCGCTCAAGAAACTGGCGGGCATAGGCCGAAAGACTTTCGACATACCGCCGCTGGCCTTCAGCATACAGCGTATCGAATGCAAGCGAGGACTTCCCGGAGCCGCTGACACCGGTAAAAACAATAAACTTATTACGCGGAAGTTCGAGCGAGATATTCTTTAAATTATGGACCCGTGCTCCTTTAACGACAATAGGCTTCTTCGCCGAAGGCAATGCTCCGCTATTAACAGGCTCGACAGGCGTTTTTTGCGTCTTTTTAGCTGGTGCGGTGGGCATATCATATTGGTAACGAAAATGTGTTCCAGTGAGTTGTCGCGGACTTGGTATATTCTTATTTCCAACTCAGCGAACGTGCATGATATTTGAGTAATAAAGGAGGTTTATTTGGTCAACAGCATGAATAGTGGGCTATGAAAAGAATTTTTTTTGCAAACTATAGTTTATAGAATCACAATGACAAAACGCACTCAGGTTTCTTATGATGCTATCGCAGATTGCATACTCTGTGGTGAGAAGGATAGGCCATTTACTTCTGCAAGGCAACCCAATGGCGGGCCAGCTTACACATACTACAATTGTCCAAGATGCGGAAAATATTATCTTCGATTTGAACTCCAAGAAAAACTGACGAGCGGCGGGTTTAAAAAAATAATCCCGTTGCTACGCATTAGAACCCGTAACAAGTCTGTAAAAGATACAGAGGGGAACGGCTATGAAATAGACGAAAGAGATTTGAATATAGAATCGTATGCTAACATATCTACTGATTTGTTCGATGCGATAGATCGACTTTTGTTATGGTTGTCAGAGAATCAGGAATATCATGGCCAGTGGATACGCGTAAATCCGCTTTGGAATTACCCTTTGCTCGGTGCTCGAAGCGAAACGGAATTATACTACTGGCTAAAATCTGCGGAAGAGTTAGGGTTAATTAGTAATTCGCAATGGGATTTTACCTTAAAACCTTCCGGTTGGGATAGAATAAATGAAATTAGAAAAAACTCAAAATTTTCTAACAATGTATTTATTGCAAAATCTTTCGATCCTTCCCTTGACGATATTTGGGAAAACGGTATCCATAGTGCAGTGCTCGAAACTGGCTATTCACCGATTTATCTAAAAGGAGATAATGAGTTTGGTCTTATAGATAATAAAATCATCTCCGGCATAAGAAGAAGTAGATTTTTAATTGCAGATTATACTTTAGATAGACGAGGTGTATATTTTGAGGCTGGTTTCGCCATGGGCATGGGTCTAAAAGTTATTGAGTGCTGTAGAAAATCAGACAAAGGCTTACTACATTTTGATAAGGAGCATTATACGATGCTTTACTGGGAATCAGCAGAAGATCTAAGAGATCAGCTTGTTGCTGCAATCCAGGCATGGATAGTATAAATTAGCTAAGATACCGCTCCCTGATAACTTTGAGGTGATGTATCTCATGCCCCGCAATCGCAAAACCCATTGCTCTGGCTGAGCGGGCTGTGCCGTTGGCGATGCCAATGCGATCGAGCATTGTGGCATCGAAGCTTTTAAAGAGCTCGATCGTCGAGCGGCGGGAGGCATTAAAATCGGCGATGATGTCGGCACCGGTGCGGTCATCGGCATTCGATGTGATCACATAATCATTCTCTTCGAAACCCGGCATTTCCGTTTTATCATTGCGAGCGATCGTAAGTGCCCGATACGCAAAGATGCGTTCGGTATCGATGAGATGCGAGCACACACCTTTGATAGACCACTTGCCATCGGCATAGCGATGATTAAGCTGTTCTTCGCTAAGTGATGCAGCAATAGTGGCAGCACTCTCCTGCTGCGTTTCGAAATAGTTGATCAGGTCGTTGCCCGGTACCAACTGAATATAAGCACCGAGATACGGGGTGTACTCCCCCTCTTTGGGTTGGGTGATGATCATACTCTTAGAGTCCGGGTTGCAAAACCGATTCTTCGCGATGCATCGAATCGGCGCCATTGGTAAAGCGCTCGATGGAGCTGCGAATTTCGGCAAGATCGAAGAAATGTTTGCCGGCAGCATTACGAAGTTCGCGAGCAACAGTGTCCTGCGTCGAGGCGACGATCACACGCTTGCCATAACTGCGAAGCAACTCGACAGCACGCTCGAAATCGCCATCGCCGGTGACCAGCACAGCGGTATCGTACTGGGCGATGGTAGTAAAGAGATCGACGGCAAGTTCGAGATCGAGATTTGCCTTGCGGGTCAGTTCGCCCGTTGCTTCGTCGCGGAAATACTTGATCGACTTTACGCGAACGGTATAACCGGCATGATTGAGGTACCCATAGAAGCGCTGCTCACGCGGATCTGGCGGCATCTTCTGCGATGCATACCAAAAGGCATCGCCGATCGTTGCCGACTCCGTAAAATATTCTAACAACTTTCTGGGATCGAAGAACCAGCCGAGCGAGCGCTGGGCGTAGTAGGCATTTTCTCCATCGACAAAAACCGAAATCCGATTCGAGGGCTGCGCAAAGAGCGGATGTAATGATGTTGTCATTGATTGTATGATAACTGATGTACTTGTCGCTTACACATAGGTATAAGCGTATATTATATATTATTTTTTCCCGAACAAATGCAAGCCTTGGCTTCGCGGAATAATCCGCAACTCATCGCCAATGGCCGGTAGTGCGTCGCTGTCGCTAAGCGTAATGGCAATTCTGCCACGCTCGGCTATCGGGGAAGTTATATAGCAATTCGTCACACCACCAAGACGTTCGAGGAGTTCGACCGTTCCAGACACAACTGAGGAGTCGGTCGAACCTGCAGATGCAACGGCAAAAGCCTCAGGTCTAATTCCCAATAAAACATCACTACCCTCGGCAAATTGAGGTGAGGGAATGTACAAACGGAAATTACCGGCTTCGAAATAAGAATCAGCTGCCATCTTCCCTGCGATCATGTTGATGGTTGGAGTCCCAAGGAAACGGGCTACAAATGGAGAAGCAGGCTCATCATAGATAGCACGAGGTGTTCCGACTTGCTCGAGCTTACCACTATTCATAACAACGATCGTATCGCCCATCGTCATGGCTTCGGTCTGGTCGTGAGTGACATAGACCATCGTAGTACCAAGTCGACGTTGAAGCGATTTCAGCTCGGCTCTCATCTCAGTACGAAGCGCAGCATCAAGATTCGAAAGCGGCTCATCGAATAAAAAAACTTGCGGGCTCCGAACGATCGCTCTCCCCAACGCTACCCTCTGACGTTCACCCCCGGATAATTCTTTTGGCTTACGTTCAAGCAGCTTTGTTATCGAAAGCAAATTTGCAGCGGAATGCACAGCTGCTTCGATGGTCGATTTCTGCTCCTTACGGATTGCCAGTGGAAAAGCAATATTCTCATAGACCGTCAGATGCGGATAGAGTGCATAGTTCTGAAAGACCATCGCAATATCACGGTCTTTCGGAGCGAGGTCGTTCACTCGCTTTCCGTTAATGATAATATCGCCACCGGTAGCTTCCTCAAGCCCCGCGATCATCCGTAGCGTCGTCGACTTCCCACATCCCGACGGCCCGACGAGTACCACGAACTCCCCCTTCCCAGCAGCAAAGGAAATCCCCTTCACAGCATCGCTGCCGGAAGCATACTGTTTTTCGAGATTGCGGAGTTCGAGATGCGGCACTGTGGTTACTTAAAAATGCAAAATGAAAATGGTGGTGCAAAGTTACGACATCAGAAGAGATGTGTAACATCTTTAGGATGCGGAGGTTGTTAGGAATATACAATTGGGGATATAATATGCGGTTCTTTACAACTTTTTTTTGCTTCATCATACTTCTTTCATGCTGTTCCAGTATAGCGCTTAGCCAATGGGAGCCTTGTGCGCCATTTGGGGGTAACATTTCATATATTGTCAAAACCGACAGCGCTATGTTTGCCTATTTGAAAGGACGGGAGATTTTAAAATCCAGCGATCACGGTGAACATTGGAAATCAATGGGATTAGTGGGTACTAGCAGTTCAATGTTTATCTATAAAAAAAATATAGCGTTTGTAAGTCTTTCTACTGGTTCATTTTTTCGTTCATCAGATCATGGTCGCAATTGGA
>DASTAO010000049.1:0-3037 GCA_035712525.1 Kapaibacterium sp. (SeqCode) | reverse complement strand
GCTATTCCATTCGCAACAACTCCGAGCCGGTTTTAAGGAATTCATTGAGTTTTGTAGTAAGAGCGGAATTAAACTTACCATTGTTAGTGATGGCTTTAGTTTATACATTCGGCCGATCTTAAAGAAGCATAACCTTGATATTCCCTTCCATGCTAACACTGTCGAGTTGACCGAGGCCGGTTCGTTACACGTCGAATTTGAAAATGCGCGGGAGTCATGCATCAAATGCGGTGCCTGTAAATGTGCTGCCATCATGTCAACTTCTGCTGATGAAGATACGATCGTCTATATCGGTGATGGCTATTCGGATGTTTGTCCGATAGAAATTTCTGATATTGTTTTTGCCAGAGATATGCTTCGTCGGTTTTGTTCTGAGAAGGGTGTACCATATCATCCATTCGAAGATTTTTATACGATCATGGATATTCTTCAAAATTATCTTGTTCAACGGCCGAAGTATAAACGGAAAGAATCTCTCAAGAATAGAAATAAACTATATATCCTAGAATAGACAGTGTTTATCAAACCTGCAGCCTTCATCCGATTTCCTGAGATCATTGCCGCCCAAAGCACTCGCCAAGGTGGTGTTTCGCCGATGCCTTTTGGTTTAAATCTGTCGAGTCACGTTGGTGATGATCCTGAAAATATCTTGGAGAACCGCCGTCGTTTTTACAGTGCCATTGGTGTCCCAAAAGATGCATCATTCGTTTATCAAAATCAAATTCATAGTGGTAATGTGACAGTGGTTAGTGGACCGGAAGGCATTGTTCCTAATTCCGATGCGCTGGTATCGAAAGAACCTGATGTTTTTTTAGTATTAAGTGTCGCAGATTGTACTCCTGTTTTGCTGTTTGATCCGGTTTCAAAGATCATCGGAGCGGCTCATGCCGGTTGGCGGGGGACCGAGCAGCTGGTTACGATCAATACGATCAGAGCGATGACTTCTCTTGGGGCTCGCGCTGAAAATATCTATGCTTTTATTGGTGCTTCGGCGTCAGTCGAAAGCTATGAAGTTGGTTCTGAGGTAGCGACACTCTTTGAAAAAGATTACTATCGGGAGCTGCCGAACGGCAAGTGCCTTCTCGATATTAAGAAGGCGAACCGCGATCAGCTATTGATCGGTGGTATACCGCTGGAACAGATCGAAATTTCGCAGCAGGATACTATCACCGACGATGCGCTTCATTCTTATAGAAGAGATGGAAAGCGATCGGGAAGAATGTTTGCTGTGATCGGAAGGAAGTCTGTTTGACGTACCTTACTGCGGCTTTTCTACTATCGGTTTAATGGGATACGCCTGCGATTGTTTTTTTCTTGCTTCAAGTTCAGGGACGAGGATCTTATCAGGAGCAATTAATGTCGCAGGTACTTTACTTGAAATACCGAACAGTGATGTAGTGCCTCCGGCTGCTATTTGAAGGTTCCTAATACTTTTTTCTTTTGAGAACTGGAGCTCTTTCAGATCGCGAGTAGTTGGGAAGTTAATTTCAATGCCCCGCAGTAATTCCTCGTGACCGTCAGCATATATTTTATAGACTAATGCCGGCTGCATTGCTTTGCCGGCATCCATAAGGTCGGCGACACTCGACATTCCCTCAGAAAAATTTAGCATCCCTTGCTGCATCGAACGAACAACGATGGCGAAATCATAGCCATCTTCTTTAGCAATTTTCAGTAACTCTTTCTTAAGGTCAGCCGAAGCCTTTGCCTTTTCATCGGTGATCTCGACTACTCCAGCTCCTGGGATCTGACCGCTGAGACCACCCGATGCCGGACGTGAATGTCCGTTAGGATCTTTTACTTCTTTGGTTGGGGTACGAGTCATGTACAGAGTCTTCAAGATACCATTCTTAACAAGTTCCAATTTTTTTGGAGCAATACCTTCTTCATCAACTTTATATTTGCCTATCCATGGCATTTGTGCATAATTATCTGGTATCGGATTATCAGTTACTGATACCGAAGTTGGGAGGATACGAGTCTCAAGTTTTTTCTGAAAGCTTGGTCCTTTTCCACTGGCCCCGAAATAGACATCGCCACTGCCAAGTACATCTTCACGCTTAGCGGAGAATTTTGCAATGATCTGCTCGGAAATAAAATCATTCGCTGCTTGATCTTCAAAGAGAACTGGGCCGGAATATTCTTTACCGTCATATTTTTTTGCCTGGGCTAATGCCGTCAGGTTTTTGGCAAGTGTTTCGGTACGATCGACAAGAATGTCCTGAGCAGGGATATCGCCGGGCGTCAATTCAGAAATAGTAAAGGCAAGCGAAAGGGGCTCACCATCTTCCTCAGCCTGTGCTGTTGCTTGCACGGTTACATTACATTCAGTTAGTGGAAAACGGTTATGGGCTTCTTCTGTCGAAAGTTGGATGCGGTAAACATTATTATAAGAAAGGGTAACGCTGCAATTTTGAATTTTCTTATACTTTACAAAAACTTCAGAAATGACCTTCACTAACTGTTCGAGTTGTGCCTTATTCGCAGTGTAAGCTGCAGGTGCTTCGATTACCTCTACTTTCGGTGCCTTTGAAAAATCCGCGAGGTTCTTATCCTCTTCGGAAAGTTGCTTGCGTTCGAGAGCTGCCTTCTTTTTTGTAAAGGTTTCGTTCGCATCCTTAAACAGATCATCGGTTGCCAGCCAGAACGATCGACGAATAACACCGTAGTCGTCGTCTATCGGTAGATTCATATCAACCGAACTACCACCGCCGAATAAGCTCGAAGCATCGGTAAAATTTTCGTCGTTGAACTGATAATTATTAATCAAAAGACGGAGATTAAGGGTCCTGGTATGATTCTCGACCGAACGAGTCAAGGAGCCAAACGATGCAGCAACATCGAGATGACGGGTATCAGTGACTGAGTATGAAATATAAAACGGATCGATCAGTCCCGCTAGATGCAATTTATCTTTCGAGCGCTGAAGTTCATCCTTCATCGCTTTCTCGATGGTGCCGATCGTTTTATCAGGAAGCTGTGCCGAGGCAACGGTGCTTACCAATGAAAGGCAAAGTACGACAATATTGATAAAGCC
>DASTAO010000048.1:0-12244 GCA_035712525.1 Kapaibacterium sp. (SeqCode) | reverse complement strand
CCGTGCATATTGCAAAGATCAATTAAAAGATCAGCAAGCCCAAGGGTTTGCTTTTGCATCTGGTCATACCCGAATTCTTCGAAAAATTCGAGCGATGCTTTGAGGCCGCAAATCCCATCGTAATTCATCGTGCCGTTTTCATACCGTGAAGCATCGTCGCGAACTCGACTGAGATCGAAATCAAAATGGTTAAAGGAGTTTTTCACACTTGTCCAACCCATTGCTGCCTGAGCAATATGGGACTGACATTCTTTACTTACATAGATAAAAGCAATGCCTTCCGGTGACATTAGCCATTTATGCCCACCACAAGAAAGAAAATCGATTTGAGATTTTTCGACATCAATAGGCAGATACGGAAATCCCTGGATCGCATCGACCGAGAATATAATATTCTTTTCTTTACAAAATTTCCCTATTGCTTCGAGATCGGCTCGATAGCCATTTAAGAACTGCACAAAACTTAGTGCCAGCATCTTCGTTTCGGGCTTGATCGCTCGGGAAATTGCTTCGACCGTTACCCTACCATCGATCGGCTCAAGGTAATCGATAATGACTCCTTTGCGGGATTGATTGAGGAATGGATAAACATTCGTTGGATATTCATAGCGATAGAGAAGGATCCTATCGCCTTCTTTCCACTGAATTCCTTCGGTAAGGATATTCAATCCGTCCGAAGTATTGAGGACAAAGGCCAGTCTGTCGGACGTTGTCCCAAGCCGAGATGCCAGCATTTGTTTTGTTTGCTCAGCCATCTGTGGCGCCCAAGGGAAACACTCGATATCTTTTAATGCCCGACGCTCGAGATAATTTGCTACCGCTTCGCGGACCCGAAAGCTAATGGGGCTAATCGCCGCATGATTGAGATAGATCATGTCCGTCCAGGTATGAGGAAATTGCCGCCGTGCTTCTCCTACTGTCATTTATGCTTCGCCTCTCTTTCGTAATAGTTCTTCAACCTTTAGGACATCTGCTTGGGTATCGACCGCAACCGAATCGTATTGTACTTCTACACAATTGATCTGATAGCCCGCATCGAGCCATCGAAGTTGTTCGAGCTTCTCAGCCTGTTCGAGCGGGCATGGCGGAAGCTCCATGATCTGCCGCAGATTCTTTTTGCGAAATCCATAGACACCAATGTGCTTCCAATATTCTAATGTACCGGAATTATCGCGATCGAACGGGATAGTAGCCCGAGAAAAATACAGCGCTCTGTTATCTTTAGTAAGAGCCACTTTCACGACTGCCGGATCATTCAGTTCTGCTTTGTCAGTAAGTGGCGTTATCGGCGTAGCAATTCGTACACCCGGATTCAGCTCAAACAGAGTCACAAGCTTCTCGATGACCGAAGTCTCGATAAGCGGCTCATCGCCTTGCACATTAATGATCACTTCTATATCTTCCGGCAAGGACAATGCCGCCACACCGACACGTTCAGTGCCGTTCTCACAGTCAACGGGCGTCATGACATACTCTCCACCAAAAGATTTTACATGCTCTGCGATCTCATCACTATCGGTGGCAATAACAAGCGTATCGACATCGGCTTTTTTGCAGCGAGTATAGACTCGTTCAATTAGGGAAATGCCATTAATGAGCGCAAGCGGCTTGCGGGCAAGCCGTGTCGAGCCGAGACGCGAAGGGATGATAATTGCGGTTTTCATTTGGTGTGCAAAAATACGGAGTAGGCTACCTTCACGTTTCAAACCCATACTTAGAACCCCAAACCCCATCCTCGCGTTGTCTGCATACACCACCATGCGTAAAAGCGACCAGGAATTACTGGCAGCCATCGCCGAGAAAGATTCTGCTGCGATAGCCGAACTCTACGATCGATACTCTCGAATCGTCTATGGGGCGCTACTGCGCTTGCTTCGCGATACCGACGATGCCGAAGATACCCTTCAGGAAGTCTTTATTCAGGTATGGCGCAAGGCAAGCACCTACCAACCTTCACTCGGGGCCCCAAAGCAGTGGATGATCCGTATCGCTCATAACCGGGCCATCAATCTCATTCGCTCTAAGCGCTCGAAGATGAAGCAATCGGAAGTCTCGATCTCAGAAGATGGGACGATCGCTTCGGGCAGTATGGAAATTGCCGGTGAAGATCTCTTCGCCAAGGCAACAGCAGCTGAGCATAACCGGTTACTGCAGGATGCTCTTGGCACACTTCCCGAAGATCAACAGCACTTACTCGATCTTTCATTTTTGCAGGGATATTCCCACGGAGAAATATCCGAAATGCTGAAAATGCCGCTCGGAACGGTAAAAACAAAGATCAGAAATGGCCTTCTAGCCCTCAGAAGCCAACTTTCGTATTTACAGGGAGAATTAACCTGAAAACCCACATCTAATAATAACTCTTTCGTGTATAGAAACGGACGTAGCTCGAAATGGCTGATACAACATTAGTAAACGACAACGAGGCATTGGTCCAGAGATATATCGCTGGAGAAATGACACCTGACGAAGAAGTAGCGTTCGAGCGGTCGCTGGCTTCGAATGCGGAGCTTGCTAACGAAGTTTCATCAGGTTTGCAAACGCTTTCGGCAATGTACGACCGTCTGGCAGCAACAGCCCCCGCTCCGCGGCGCAATCTCAAAGGCAAAGTCCTCGCCCGCGTAGCTGAGGAAGATGCTCCCTCACCCTATAACGATCTTGATTATATTCTTACCCAAGACGAATCCCCCTGGATCCCAACTGTAGTTCAAGGTATTTCCTACAGAATGCTCTACGCTGATGAAGATGGGCGTGTGATGGTCATTGCCAAGCTTGAACCAGGTGCGATCTACCCGGACCATCCTCATCGGGGCACTGAAGAATGTTATGTGCTTACCGGAGACTTACAGATCAGCGGTCACTCGTTAAAGGGTGGCGACTTTATCGCTGCACGAGAAGGGGCAGAACATGATCATGTTTATTCTAATGAGGGTTGTGAATTACTGTTAAAATTACCAATACCCTACGAGCTTTTCCCGCCGCAGTAATTATTTTTCTAATATAGCGGTGTGTTTTTAATTTGGTAGTGCGACCATAAACCTTGTCGTATACGGCCCATCATGGATCGACATATGATCGATCACCCCATTATGTTGATGAACGATCTGAGAGGCAGCTGCAAGCCCGAGGCCAATACCTTGAGCCTTCGAGGTGAAAAAAGGCTTAAATAATTTTTTCGAATCCGCTGATGACATGATTTGTCCGGAATTATCGATCGTGAACTGGATCACTTTCCCTGAAGTAGAGATTGAACGCCAGGTCGGATCGTCATTTTCTGCAATGCTAATGCGGACGGTCCGTTCAGGACTACCTTCGGCAGACTTAATGGCATTTTGAAGTAGTTTTAAAAAGACTAATTTCATTTGATCAGGGTCGAAATACCCCACTACTCCATGTGAAGATAATACGATTCGAATAGCAATGTCGCTATCTTCAGAAAGTGGCCCCACCAACTCTCGCAATTCATCGATAAATTTTTCAATTGGTACTTTCTCAAAATGAACGACCTTATTTCTTGCTTGAGTAAGAACAGAGGTAATCAATTTTTCCAGACGTTTGGCTTCTTTCGAGATCAATTGGATCGATTCGAGTTCTTCTTCCCCCCATGGACTATTATTACGAGCTGCTTCTGAAAGTAAAAAGGTATTCATGGTGATACCATTAAGAGGGGTTCTGAGTTCATGCAATAACGTCGCAACACCCTCGGCAATACTTGCTAATCGCTCTCCTTTTGCTATTTGTTCTTCGAGACGTTTTTTTTCTGTTAGATCGATGTTAGTTGCTAAATATCCTTTTTTCTCCCCGTCAGGGGAATAAATGGCCGTAATGGTCAAAAGACATGGCCGTTCTTCTCCATATTTTGTTATATTTAATACCTCTCCACTCCATTGCCCATGAAGTTCGAGATTGCGAGAGATCTGCTCAAATAATTCTGAGCCCCACGATCTACTCTGGAGCGCCATACCGGCATGTTTGCCGATAACTTCCTCGCGACTAAAACCAAACCAGTCCAAAAATGCCTGGTTAACAGTTTGAATTTTATGATCAAGATCTGTTAGTACCAGGAGATTCGAAGAATATTCGAATGCCCATGTCATAAGCAATTCCTCAGTTGGCGGTTCTATGAACGCCATATACTTTTGCATATAGATCTTTCCATGTTAAGATTCATTTGTCGCAACATACTGGCAATATTTTCCTCCTAAAAAAGAGGAGGCATGTGGTAGAATGCCCCCTCTATGATATTTTTAACCCACATCAATAACCCAATGGAGGAGTTTGCAAGGAGCGTGCCAAAGCCTTTAATAATGGTTGCTATGGATAAATTGAAGTTTAAAAAGGGATTTAGACGCTGTTTTAATAAAAGTTCTTAACGGTCGGAAGGCATTTTTTTACGGCTTTGGGAAATGAACGGCTGCTACATAGTAACATCCAAACCTCCGTTCGGTATGTATAGATGCTGTTTCGTTCAGACATTTTGTCACGAATACATTCATAAAAACAATCAGCATCTATGAAAAGATTATTTACACTATTGCTCGTTGCAACGACCTTGCTAAGCAGCATGGCCTTTGCCTCGAGCCATCGTGAAGCGCCACTGATCAGTAACGATCCGCTTGCGGATAATACCGATCTCTATGCGTTTCGCTCACCCGATGATCCGACAACCGTCACGATCATCGCTAATTATATTCCGTTCGAATTGCCGGAAGGTGGACCGAATTATTTCACATTCGGTGAGAATATTCGATACGAAATTCACATCAAGAATAATGCAGCAACACCAGGCGATGACATCACCTATCGCTTCACGTTCACGCAGACAAACGAAGACCCGACAACATTCTTCAACATTCGTTTGGGAAAACAAAACCTGAAGACAACTTATACGTGTCAGAAGAGCACCGATAATGGTGCAACCTGGATGACCGTTGTCACTAATGGTGTCGTACCACCGACAAACATCGGACCACGTTCGATCGATGCTCAGGGTGTTGGCTTAGGAAAACCCTATAGCGACATCATGCAGAGCGCTATCACAACTTCAACCGATGGCGCGAAGGTATTCTGCGGACCGATGGACGATCCGTTCTTCGTTGATCTTGCCGGCATCTTCGATCTCGGCAATTTCAAGAAGGATGGTAGTGTCGATGCACTTCGCGGTTTCAACTGCCATACTATCGCATTGAAGATCCCGATCGCAATGCTTCAGAAAGATCATAAAGATGTTTCGCAGGCAGCAAATATTCTCGATGGTGATTTCGTAATTGGTGTCTGGGCTTCGGCATCACGTCCGAAAGTTACGACACTCAGTGCCGATGGCAGCAAGCCGATGGTATCGAGCGATTACGTACAGGTATCGCGTCTTGGCATGCCATTGACGAACGAAGCGATCATTCCGATCGGTGAAAAAGACAAATGGAATGCTCTTACACCGTATGGTAATAACGATCTCCAATTCGCCAACTACTTCTCAAATCCAGAGCTTACACTCTACACTGGCAACGGACCGTTTGCTGCTGCTGTAGGTACGTTACTCGATCTGAGAGTTGATTCAGCTTCGCTTGGTGCATTCGATTTCCGCTATGGTAAAGATGGATTGTACTCGTTACTTGCAACCAATGGTGGTGCTGGTACGGCGCTCGATTCCAATGCATTCGGTAAGATACTCTTACATGCAGGCCATCCGCGTTCGGTCGATCTGCTTCCGATCTTCTATACCGGAGCACCGAATCTTGCACCGTATCAATTAGCAACCGGTAAAGCAGGCGGTAATCCGCTCGCAAACGGCAAGCCATTCATCAATAACTTCCTGCCGACACTTGGCGATATGCTTCGCCTGAACATGGCAGTGCCGGTTACCGATCGTAAGAGCCCGGACTTCTCGAGCGAAGGTCTTATCGCTGCAGCGGTTCTCGGCTTAACCGATTCTCGCTTCAATAAAGATGTAAGCATTCAGGCTATCCCGAATATGGATGGCTTCCCCAATGGCCGCCGTCTTGAAGACGATGTAACTCGCATCGAGATGCAGGCTGTCGGTGGATTAGTACTTAACGCTATCGGTCTTTGGACTGACGACTATGTACCGGCTTCAGGCAATCCGCTTACTCCTGAACTTCTTGCAAAAGTTGGTTGGAATGCGGGCGTAAGCAAGAACGATGTTGACTTCACTGCGGGCTTCCCGTTCCTTGCTCCGCCACATCGCGGCTCCGATGGATTACGTCCGACCTCGGGTATCAAAGGCAATAATGATCCGCAAACGATTGGCATCAGAGCTCCGCGCAACTTCTTCAACGGATCGAACTATCCGAACCCGATCGCAACCAGCACAAAGCTTGCCTACCATCTCACCGACGGTGGTCACATTGGTGTCGCAGTCTATGATGAGACGGGCAGAATGCTGCAGACGATCTATGACGGATCGCAGACACCGGGTGATTATACGATGACCTGGACGCCGACATCTGATATCTCCGCAGGTGCTTATTATGTAGCGCTCATCGTCAATGGCAACCGGCAGCAAACGATGAAGATCACTGTTACAAAATAATCATTCTCCTCATCTGATAAAGGGCGGCAATTCGCCGCCCTTATATTTTATGAAAACAGTTTATATACTATTATTCCTCTTGCTTCCATGTATCGGCTATGCTCAACAAGTAACTAATGTAAGAGATGCAGACGTAGTAATATATAGTGTTCAAGCGCTCAACTCAACTAATTTGCCCAAGGCTCCACTAAAAGATTTTTTATTACTCACAAATCCTTTCACAGAGAATACTCTTCCTACCTTATATGAATTATTAATTCCTCAACGGGTGGTGGACTTAGAATCTGAACCAACTTTTCTTCGGGGCTTTGATTGCGATGCTGTTGTTGAATTAAATAACCTATCGGCAATAGTTCGGTTACGGTCGCTTAGTGATCAGTCAGAGACCGACGATAATCTGCTTTCGACTAAGCCATTCACTATCGTAGATCTTTCGGCAATGTGCCGATTCGAGAAATTTGAGTTGTTTGTCGTTATTGAAAATATATTTAATGAAGCTTGGAATGAGGCTCAGTTCGATACTGCCCTACAGCTTTGGGGAGAATCGCCGGATATCGCAAGCGAACTGCACCTGCTGCCGAGCAGCCCACGTTCGCTTAGGCTGGGAGTTATTTATTATTATTAACGCTAAAACTTCAACCATGGTGTATCTTGTTGGTATGATGCTCGTACACCAGACCAATGCAATCACCTATCTACCGCCTTCAGGGAGAGACGGATATACTGCTTCCCGGGGCACTTGAAGAGGCGTTTACTGACTTTGTCTCAAATAGTGGAATGCCATTTGCCCCGCAAGTGAGCCACGAAGATTCAAAGGTCAGGATACATTTTCTGTTCGTCTCAAAACCGCTTGATGAGCTTGCCGATGAATTCCTTGCCAAATTTGAGCCGGATGGCTTTCATGCGATCGAACTTGCTGTTCCAAACGACCGGCTGAAGCATGTGGTCAGAGTCGCCAATGAAGGAGAATGGATATCGTTCATCCGCCAAGAGGGTGCCGAACGTACTCGGCTTTGTTTCATTCGAACTCCTCGCTCGATACCGACCAGTGAACTTGAGGAACGGGTAGAATTGGTGATCTGAGGCCGCATTTTATTGAAAATAAGCCTATTATGGGTATTTTCAAAACTGCGCTGCTATTTTCCTCGTATTTTTACACACTGCCATTTCTTCCCCGCGGCATATATTGATGGCTACACCTAAACATCGTCATAAAACTGAATCGCACACTGGCTCTCTTTCCGAAGAGCTGCTACGGCTGTTTACTAACCATACCGGAGAATTCTTCAAGACCAACGAAGTCTCGAAGATGATCGGCATTCCTTCGAGCGATGACCGGTACCAAGAATTACGCGACCTCCTTCGTGAGTTCGAATCCAAAGGCATTATCACCAGAGGTTCACGCCGACGCTTTGGCATTCCATTAACACTTCCAACAAAAATTACCGGCTTAGTAAAGCTTGAGCGCAATGGGCATGGCATTGTAAAACCCGATCCGAATAGCGGGACATCGCTAAAAGTATTCATCAATAAAAAAGAACTTCGGGGTGCAAAAGATGGGGATCGGGTTGTCGTAAAATTAAATGCCGATACTGCCGAACGCCCGAGCGGTAGTGTGATCGATATTCTCGAAAGCAGGCACGCCAACACCGGTCCGAGAAAGAGCCGCACAGCTACACACGATCCGACCGAGCGAATCGAGCGCCGAAGCTCAAAAGAAAAAAATGTTATTCCGGATTCCGATACTAACCAACGCTTCAGTACGCATCGAGAGCAGAAACCACCGGAGTTCAAAGATGAGATAGAGCAGCTCGTCGCTGAATATGGATTACCAACAGAGTTTCCGCAGGAAGTAGATGATGAAGTAGCACACTTTCCTGAAGCAATACCAAAAGCTGAGATCGCTAAGCGAGTTGATCTGCGAAAGCAAACCATCTTTACGATCGATCCGGAGGATGCTAAAGATTTTGACGATGCGATATCGCTTGTAGAAAATGACGATTGGACACTCACACTCGGCGTCCATATTGCCGATGTGAGTCATTTCGTCCGAGAAGGCACTGCACTTGACGGAGAAGCTCTTGAACGTGGCACTTCTGTCTATCTGGCTGGCGGAGTCATTCCAATGCTCCCCGAGAAATTATCGAATGACCTCTGCTCGCTTAAGCCGGGTGTCGAACGATTGACCTTTTCGGTCTTTATGAAGATCGATCCATTGACTGGAAAGATAAAAGAAAGCGAATTTAAGAAATCGGTCATAAAAAGTGCGATGCGCTTTTCATATGAGGAGGCGCAAGAACGCATCACAACGGGCAAAGGTAAGTATGCGAAACTGCTTCGTTCGATGTATGAATTATCGCAGACGTTGTATGCCCAGCGCCACAAAGCCGGTTCGATAGATTTCGAGACCGATGAAGTTCGTTTTAAGTTCGACGAGAACAGAATGCCCATCGAGGCATTAAAGAAAGAGCGCCTTGGCACCATGAAAATGATCGAGGAGTTCATGCTTGCCGCCAATCGTGCTGTTGCAGAATTTATCTCATTCAAAGCCAGAGAAGGCAATGAGAAGCCATTCTTATATCGCATCCATGCCGATCCCGACCAAGAGAAAGTTAGGGAAATAGCAAAACTGGCAAAGACATTAGGCTATTCATTTAATCCCGAGCAGATCACTCCGAAGACAATTCAGAAATTTCTCGATACCGTTAAAGGAAAACCCGAGGAGCGATTGTTGAATGGGTTAATGCTTCGGGCAATGGCGAAGGCAGTCTATGCCGAGCATAACGTCGGGCATTTCGGATTAGCCTTTCTTCATTATACACACTTTACATCTCCGATCCGCCGCTATCCCGATCTCATTATTCATCGAATGCTCGATGAATATTTAAGTGGAATGCAGCCGCGACGAGAGCATCATTACTATCAGATCTTACCCGATATTGCCGACCATACGAGTGCGATGGAGCGCCGTGCAACCGAAGCTGAGCGCGATTCGACAAAGATCGCAGCATTGTTCGTAATGCTTTCACATATTGGCGAAGAATTCGATGCGATGATCACCGGTGTGCAGCATTTCGGATTTTTTGTAGGACTTGAAAATGGAGCCGAAGGCCTTGTTCATATTCGCACCTTAAAAGGCTTTTATATTTACGATGAGCAACACATGTCGCTTAACCCACAGCGTGGCTTAAGCAAGTTGTTACCTCATCAGCGTCGCAAAGGCAAAGTACAGGGATCGCAAAGCTTCAGGATCGGCGAGAGCGTCCGGGTGAAACTGCTAAAGGTAAATTTCGAAAAGAAGGGACTAGATTTTATTCTGGCTGAGGAGCAGTAAGCGCTGCTTCTGCAATAGGGCGACCAACCGGTTCACCGATCTTCAAGACCTGATACATGGCAATCGCTGCTGCAACACTGGCATTGAGCGATTCCGTTTTTCCGCCAAGGGGTATTCTTACAAGTTCATCACATCGTTTTCTTGTCAGCAGGTGCATTCCTTTTTCTTCGCTGCCAATGACAAGACATACATTTCCTTCAGTACTTATTTCCGTAAGTTCTTTTCCCCCTTCACCGGCAAGCCCAATGCAGGTAAATCCGAATTTTTCTTTCAATTCAACAAGTGTCTCGGAAAGATTACCGACTTTTACGATCGGCAAGTGAAGCGCAGCCCCGGCACTTGTTTTGTAAACGGCTGGCGTTAATACGGCGCCGCGTTTTGGCATCACAATACCGGTTGCCCCTAAAGCTTCGGCGCTGCGAATGATCGCGCCGATGTTATGAGGATCTTCGATGCCATCGAGCGCAACAAGAACAACCCTCCCATTAAGTGATGCTTTAGGAATGAGATCTTCAATTTCCCAATAGCTCGCCGCACTTAAGAGAATGATAACACCCTGAGAATCGGTATCACCAGCGGCATTTTGCTCGAGTTCTCCAAAACGACGGCGATCGAGCTCGGTACTCGCGATCTTATTTGATCGAATGTAATGCTGTATCTCAATGATCTGGCCACCTTGCGCTCCGTGAGCAAGATATACCTTCTCGATCTTGGCTCGCTCTACATCGTTTTTTAATAATTCGATGGCTGCTCTGCGGCCGACTACATAATTCGGTGAACCGGCTATTGGCTCTTCTTTCGATCGTTTAGTAAGTCCACCAAGATCTAACTTGAGCGATGGTTTATCAGTATCTCTTCTGGAGGGTTTGAAGCCTAAGCCTGATCTGGGTGGCCCTTTTCTCGGAGGTCTTGAACCGAACTTCGGTTTGAACCCGTCCTTCTTAAATCTCGACGGTTTAAACTCACGCTTAGGAGCCTCGCTGCCTTCTGGGCGTAATTTAATCTCTAACTTAACCGCAGGCTTTGCATTAGCTTTAGAAATTGCAACTGGTGTCGGTTTAGATTTCCGTTTCGAACCGGAGTCGAGTGTACCATCTGATTTACGGCGCTTGATGGGTGGCCCTGAAAAGCGTTTACTCACAAGCTTTGTTCAATAAGTCCGCGACCTTCTTTATTCATTTCATTGCGAGAGGTCAGGTCTTCCTTAACCGCATGAAGGACACCATTGATAAACTTTCCACTCTCTTCGGTCGAAAAATCTTTGGCGATTTCGATCAATTCATTGATCGTTGCTTTCGGTGGGATCTCCGGAAAATATTTGAATTCTATTATACCGAGCTGGATCAGGATCTTATCGATCGCTGCAACACGCGAGAGGTCCCAATGCTTCAAGCGACCGGTTAAGATCTCATTAAGTTCATCGCGATGCACATTGAATTTCAGCAATAACTGGCGTGAGAATTCAATGGCCTGCTCTCCGAGTGAAGCATCGCTTTTGATGAGCTCGGTAAACAGCTCGTCGCTATCACGCCCATTCATTTGCATCGCATAGAGCACCTGCATTACCCGTTCACGGGCAATGCGACGCTGAGCGAGGTGTTTATCGCGCTCGGGATCGTTTTCAAAGATCTCTTCATTCTCGATCTTTAGGATAGCAGCATCCGCAGCTTGATCGGTTTTATAGACGTGTTCTTGTTCCATTACAAGTAAAAAGGGGAAATCAATAGTACCCGAAAGCAACGCGTCGATCATCGATCGCAGTGTGCGCTACCTCTTTGGCGATCCAGGCATCAAGGGCTTTCTGCTTCTCAGCGTCGGTCGTTGCTTTAGGAGCGATCTTTTTTAAAAAGTCGGCTAATTCAAAAGAAGTCTCGTAATAGATAACGACTTTATCGCGTAAGGAATCTTGCACCGGGCTTTCTAGGAAGGCTTGCAATTCTTTGCTATGCAGCACCCCAAGAGAATCGGTAAAACTTTGTTTTATCAACTCCGGCGGATCGGCGATCATTCGTTTGATGGTTTCTTCTTTCGAAATAGACAAACCGCGTTTTTTAATTTCCTGCTCAACAATGACATCGCCGACCATTTTATCCCAGGCGATATTGACAAACTTCGTAAGCTCTTCCCCGCTAACACTATCGCCTTTCAGTTCTGAAAGATGATCGTGCAGGACACTCTTGAGCTGGTAGTGGAAATCGCGATAGGTAATAAGCACCCCTTTGACAACACCGACGGTGTCATCGGGTTTATGCTTTTTAGCAGGTTTGGGCGTAATGCTTGGCTGCGAAAGGGCGATGCTCGTAGTGCTTAGGACAAAGAGCAGGCAAAAAATGAACTGCGGGCGAAATCTCATATCTAAA
>DASTAO010000047.1:0-6613 GCA_035712525.1 Kapaibacterium sp. (SeqCode) | reverse complement strand
CGCTACGATTATGACTTACTTGGCACGCGGCAGATTAACGGTTCGAACGCGTACGAGATCAGTGTCGAACCGCGCGGCGTGATCTCGCCTGCCTTTGAAGGAAAGATCTGGATCGACCAGACGGATTATTCGCTGGTCTATGTCCAGGTGCATCCGAATGATGCTTTAAAATTTCCGCTGGTTACGCATGCTGAGGTTGAGCAATCATACGTTCAGGTAAATAACACCTTCGGTTTTCCGGCTGAAACACATCTTACGATCGGCGCTGCATTTCAGATACCGTTCACGCCGTCGTTCAGTGCCGAGCTAACCGGACTCATGCAAAATTATTCGGTTAATACGACGATACCAGATCGTATCTTTGGTACCAAGAGGCTTACGATCGACACCTTGTCGGATAAAGTCGATTCGAATCAATGGTCATCAATGCGCGGTGTTGCCCTTACACCCCAGGAATCGAAAGCCTATACGCATATCGATAGCGTCGTAAAAACTGAAGCACCGAAAAGTCCGCCGTCTATATGGTCATTTTCCTACTCGTTATTTCCATTAGTCTATTATGATCGGGTGCAATCGTTGAGTCTTAGAGCATCCGTTTCCTTAGGATTGAGTGAAGTAGTGCCGTTCAATAGTAGCCTCACCGGTGGATATGCG
Organism: Kapaibacterium sp. (SeqCode); assembly: GCA_035712525.1. Taxonomy (GTDB): domain Bacteria; phylum Bacteroidota; class Ignavibacteria; order Palsa-1295; family Palsa-1295; genus JAFDZW01. The sequence continues at coordinate 5,959 of DASTAO010000047.1, read as the reverse complement.
TTCGGCGATAAAAAATTTAGGTATAGCGGGACTCTGTCAACGCCGCTTATCTGGCATTATAAAGAACATAAGTCAACCTCGGTAACGATGACTTCAAGCGGCGATGTCTTGCTTGGCGAACGCAAAGAACGAGAAGATGTTCTTACAGCTCGATTGAAGGTGTTTGATGATATCACGAGAATTGGAAATGCCTATGAGCCGTTTATAAACTCTCTATTTACTTTGTTTTTTCGACGCGATTACCCAAATTACTATGAGATTCGAGGTGGCGCGCTTGGGCTTACTTATCCGATTACTAACGACATCGGTATAGATATAAATTATACTAATCGTGATGAACGATCACTACAAAATGTAACACACAAAGTACTGTTTTTTCCTCCGGATACTTCATTTCGTCTGAACCCACAAATCAACGATGGCACATTCCGAGCGATTTCGATATCTGCAAATGCCAGTATCGATCTTGGCAAGACTTCTTTCGCCCCGGTGGTAACTCTTGAAACTACCGGCAAATCTCTTGCCAGTTCATTTGACTACTCAGCTATTACTCTGGAAAATGAATTTACGTTGCGAATTCCTGGGCTCGGGCCGACATCGTTGCTGCTTAGTTATGAGACAAGACTTTCCGGGGTAATGCCGAACCAGCATCTATTCAGCTTCGAGACCCGAAACGTCATTCTTGCCGACCGGTATGCGTTTCATACCATGAGCGATCATGAGTATCAAGGTGATGCCAGTTATTCGGCAATGTTCGAACAGAATTTTTACGATATTCCGACTCGTCTACTTGGGATAAGCTTAAAGCCGGTGGATCTGCATTGGATCGGCTTCTTAAATGTGGGGGCTGCAACACTTTCCTCTGAATCTGCAGCGCTCTTAAAAACGCCAATAAAAACGACAAACGGTACATCATTCGTCGAAGCAGGCTTCGGGATCGGGAATATTTTGAATTTACTCAGGATAGATGCAGCCTGGAGAGTGACGCACCGAATTGCTGGAGAAAATTTTGCCGTCACGGCAACAATAGGAATTAGTTTTTAGGCAATAAAAAAAGGCGCCTACCATTCGGGCTGACTGCAGCGCGGCTCCCCTAGGAGCCATTGGTTTTCCCAGCTTCCCGAATAATAAATATTCGCACCGAAGCCAGACACATTGCGGCAGTTGTCCTGAATGCAGCAGGCGCATTCACTTATAAATACGTATGAAAAAGGTTTTTGGTTTCTGGTAAAATACAAACCTTCTGCTTTATAAAAGTATGGGGCTACCAATGCTTTTAGAAGATCGAGCCCTTACAGATTCCTCACATCGCTTCGCTCCGTTCGGAATGACAATATTAAAATTCTGTTTGGATATTCCATGAAATACGTAGCCTTTCTTCGCGGCATTAATGTCGGCGGCCATAAGCTTATCAAGATGGATGAGCTTACTTCCATCTTTTCGTCGTTCGGATTGAAGAATGTAAAGACATTGCTGCAAAGCGGTAATGTTATTTTCGAAGTACCAACATCAAGCACCTTAGTAAAGAAGATCGAAAGCGGCTTGCTGAAATCGCTTGGCTACGAAGTGAAAGTTATTTTACGGTCGATCGATGAGATCGAAGCAATGATCGCACTTGATCCGTTCAAACAGTATGAGGCTTCGAAGGACACGAAACTCTATGTTACCTTATTGCCTGAAGCTCCGTCTGCAATGCCAAAGTTACCGTATGTTTCCGAGAAAGAAGGCTTTGAAATAATCCAGATCGAGGGAGGAGAGATCTATACTGTAACTCACCGGCTCAAGAGCGACACTTTTGGGTCGCTTGCCTATATAGAGAAGACCTTTGGGAAATACTCAACGACGAGAAATTGGAATACGATCTTGAAATTAGTCTGAATCAGAATTCTCGGAATGTTAGAATTCAACAGAATTTAATTCTGAGCATTCTGATAATCCAGAGAATTCTGATTCAGAAGTTTTTATTAGAAGCCTTTAACCTTTCCGGCTCTCTTATATAACTGCATGCAGCCTAACCAGCCGACGAGAATGATAGCGGCAAGCCAAACCCAACCATAATCACCGGCGAGAAATGCCGAGTGAGCATTGATCATCGTCCAAATGAGAGGGATCGACATGTATGTATTCATCTTCGAGCGGGCGCCGGCCATTGCGACGAGTGCGGGATCGGCAGGATTGCCGGTCTTCACCCCGTTGATGATAACCTTCTGTGCCGGCCAGATCCTGAACCACACATTGAAAGCCATAACCGACCCGAACATTGCACCGGTCTCGATCATCATGCCACGATAGCTGAATCCGCCAGCGTTAATATACAGGCAGATCATACCGAGAACAAGTACGTAGCAGATCGCTGCGAATACTTTCAGATTCTTCCCAAGCGGGCTCTTTGCCAGTGCATCGTAAATAAACGGGATTACGACAAAAGACCACAAGATGAGATAATTAAGTCCGCTCCAACCTGGCTCCGGATGTTCCAGTGCGATAGTTGTCATTTGAAAGACCATGCCGATAAGCAGAATACCGGTAACCCAGGTAAAGGCAGCTCCCATTCTGAACCACCACAATGCTCGTGGCATAAGTTCGGGTACGACTTTCTTCTTTGTCTCGCCATCCATTGTAGCGGCGAAGGGCCCATTGACCCAGTTAAAGAAGTATAACATGCCGATCCAGACGATGCCCCACAAAATGTGCATCCAACGAAATAAAACCTCAAACACACTTTTAACGTCCATACTGTTCTCCTTGAGTTTGGGTGAAAAAAAATACTAGTACAAATATACCATAGTATTCGATGCAATGGATTTGAAATGGCTGCAAATGAAGAAGTCCCTTGCAGTTAAGCTACAAGGGACTTGAATAGAGCAAGTAATAATTTCTTACTGCTTCTTCTCCGGAAACAGCGTTACCTCGATCATGTTTGTCTTGTTGCAATATTGCTTTCCGGCAGCAAGGACGTCATCTGCGGTTAGTGCAGTAATATAATTCTTGCGATTAAGAATAACGTGCGGATCTTCGTTATTCATGTAGGCAGCACTTAATCCGGTAAGCCAGTAGCGGTTAAGTTTAAGGTTTACCTCGAGATCTTTTAGCTCGGTCTGCTTTACCTTCGTGAGATAAATTTCTTCCGGCGCTTTCATTTGGATCGTATCGAGTTTTTTCATTACTTCAGCAACGAGCTCATTGACACGATCCGGTGCGCACCCGAAACCGACAGTAATTTGATACCGCTCTTCGGGATAGTGGATCGGCTGGCCGGAAACACCTACGCCATATACACCACCTTTTTCTTCGCGTAGTGTCTCACGAAGCTTAATGTTCAATACAGAAGCTAACGCCTGCAACTTGAAGCGATTTTCCGGAGTGTACTTGAATGGGCCGGTGATGGCGATCATTACACTGCTTTTCGGCTCGATACCTTTGAAGACGCTCTTCGTAATATTTCCTTTCGGCGGGCGAATGCCATCGTCATGCCAGGTCTCGTGGCGGTTCTTGCTCGGTAAGCTGGCGAGATAGGTCTCGACCATCGGTTTGAGTTTTGCGATATCGACATTACCGATAACGAAGAATGTGAAGTCGCTGAAGTCAGCAAAGCGGTCGTTATAAAATGATTTGATGTTATCAAGCGAGACTGTTTTCAAGCTCTCCTTCGTCATGGGCATTCCACGCTCATTATACTGAGCCATCGTTGCTGTAATGGTATCTCTGAAGGCAGCATCCGGTGAGCCCGATTTATTGTCGATCGAGGATTCGATCTGGTGAAGCATTGCCTGATAGGCCTCAGGATCGAAGCGCGGTTCAGTCGCATACAGATACGTTAACTGGAACAATGTCTCGAGATCCTTTGGAGAAGCACCTCCATTAAATCCTTCAACAAGGCTACCAGTGTTGGGACTAAGATTTACTACCTTACCGGCAAGTGCCTTTTCGAGTGCTGTTGCATCGAAGGCGCCGGCACCACTTTGATCGACTACACCTGCTGCTAGCATTGCCGAACGAAGGGTTGCATTGCTGGCAAGCGATGTGCCGCCCGGGCTCTGAGCAAAGAACAGAACTTCGTCATTTTTGAAATCGGTCGGCTTTACAACAACCTTTGCACCATTCGAAAGCGTCCATTCGGTGACACCAAGATCAGTCATCGTTTTTTCGCTTGTTACCTTTCCAGGCTTTGGCATCGAAGCGATCAGTGGCTGATTCAAGACTTTATCTTCGTAGGCAGCTACGTTCGCGCTGAGAACGCTATCATAAATATGACGAACTTCTGTTTCGGTTGGAATATGAGTGCCTTCTTTTTCTTTAATGCTGACCATTACTACCGGGCCGGCATTATCGATCAATCGCTTGGTTAAGCCATTTACTTCGGCAAGTGTGATCGAGGGGATATATTTCTTTGCCAGTTCATATTCATATGTAATGCCCGGCATTGGCTCATTGGTGAGGAAGTTGCGGACATATTCACCAATGAAGTTTCTCGATTCGGTCTTATCGCGCTCGTTATATGATTCCTCATAGGAGCGGAGTAATTCGGTCTTCTCTCGCTCGAATTCGGTTGCGGTAAAACCGTTACGTTGAACACGAACTGCCTCTGCAAGGGCGGCTCCAATACCGGAGTTGATCTGCTCATGCTTTAAGATCGCGAATAATCCGAACTCGCTCATCTTACCAAGATCCGCTCCGTCGTTTGCACCGGCCTGAAGGAAGGGAGCATCAGCTTTGCGCTGAATTTCATTAAGGCGGGCATTGAGCATACCGATGAATAACTGGCGGGTGATTTGATCGCGATAATCACCAACGGTTACATTCTGTTCGGTCGGACGTTGGAAAACGATCTGGGCTACATTGAATTGTAATTCCTTGTCGGATGCGATCGAGACGACTAGGTCTTTATGCATCGGCACTGTGAATTTCGTGCGTTCTTTCTCATTCGCAGGATTCGTTAGCGTGCTGAACTTCGCTTTGATGTCGCGCTCCATTTGATCGACATCGAAATCACCGACAGCCATGATAGCCATCAAGTCAGGGCGATACCAGGTATGATAGAAACGGCGAAGAGCATCCTGCGTACCATGTTCGATAATCTCCGATTTTCCGATCGGCAGGCGATCGGCGTAATGCGAATTTGCATATTCTTTCGGGAGGTGTACTTTCTGAACACGCTCTTGTGCGCCGCGGCCTAAACGCCATTCTTCGAGCACGACACCGCGTTCTTTTTCAATCTCATCGCCATCGAGCGATGCACCGCCGGCCCAATCGGCCATAACCTGCATACCTTTTTGAACGATGTGTGCTGAGTCGGTCGGCAGCTGAAGCATATAGACCGTCTCATCGAAACTCGTATAGGCATTCAAGTGAGCACCGAAACGGACGCCGGTTGCTTCGAGAAAATTAACGAGATCCATTTTCGGGAAATGAGCAAGACCGTTGAACTGCATGTGCTCGTTGAAGTGAGCAAAACCCTGCTGGTCATCATCTTCCATGATCGAGCCCGTCTTAACAGCCAAACGGAATTCCATCCGCTTTTCCGGTTTGACATTTTTACGAATGTAATATTTCATCCCGTTTGGAAGAGTACCGATGCGGACATTAGGATCGGTCGGGAGCTTATCGCTAACCTGCATCTGCTGAGCGGATAACGAGATAGCGCAACACAATAGGACAAGAACGGTAGATATCTGACGCATAGACGTACAATGAGAAAGTAAAAATGTCAAATCTTAACGTAAAACGGAGGGTTTCGTTACAGTATATAGATAATGGAAGAAATCAGGTAGGAAAATACTTAATTCACTCCGCCGCCCATTTTCATTTTGTTTAGCTCGTCGCGGAGTTTGGCGGCTTTTTCGTAGTCTTCGGCTTTGATGGCAGCGTTGAGGTCCTCTTGGATCTGCTCGAGTTTGGTGAGCTTGCGCTGCTGGGTGGAGGCTTTTGGTTCGGTGCGGACTTCAGTGTCGGAATCGTC
>DASTAO010000046.1:0-3285 GCA_035712525.1 Kapaibacterium sp. (SeqCode) | reverse complement strand
CTAATCGCCAGATATTTTTCTGCAGGTTCTCGATCGTATCGTTCGCATCGAGTACTGTGATACGTTCGGTATGATGCTGCGCCAGATACATATATCCTCGTATAACGTGAGAATAAAATAACTCCGATTCTGCTTCGATCCGATCTTTCCCTGTTGCAACACGCCGCTTTGAAGCTGTTTCGAGATCGATATCAAATAAAAAAGTTAGATCGGGTTCGACGTCAGCCGAAGCAAGCCTGTTTACGTTCTCGATAAATCCAAGCGGTATCTCCCTACCGAATCCCTGATAAGCGATAGTCGAATCGGTAAAGCGATCAAGGATCACAATAACATCACGCTTTAAGGCCGGAAGGATAATTTCCCGGACAATCTGAGCCCTGCTTGCAGCAAATAATAGTAGCTCCGTTTCAGGATAGAGCGGGTGAGAATATTCTTTATTTAATAGCAACGACCGGACAGATTCCGATAGCTCTGTTCCGCCGGGTTCGCGAAGCAGGAGCGTTTCGATGCTTTCTTGTTTTAGTTTTTCTGCTAATAAAGCTGCCTGGGTCGATTTTCCGCAGCCGTCAATTCCTTCAAAGGTGATGAGCATGTATGAGAGAGTCAAATATTATGGTACAAACTTACGAAATCAAATAACAGAACAACAATAACCGGTAGCCGCAGACTTTAGTCTGCGCCTTTCCCACACTCTATACTATCAGTAAAGATCGCAGGCTAAAGCCTGCGGCTATCGGGCATAATCCTCAGGGCACAAAGCCACCACCTGCCGTGTTAAAGTCCGCCCACAACCAAATTCTACTAATAACGAGTATTTAGGTATATGAAAATTATCGTTTGTGTGAGCCATGTTCCCGATACAACCACCAAGGTGAATGTGGCTGCCGATGGCAAGAATATCGACCCGGCAGGTGTAAAATTTATCCTTAATCCCTACGACGAATTCGCAGTCGAAGAGGCGCTTAAGCTCAAGGAAAAGAACGGTGGCGAAGTGATCGCTGTCAGTGTCGGTGCGGACGCAGCAAAAGAAGCGATCCGCCAGGCACTTGCAATGGGAGCCGATAAAGGTATTCTCATTAAAGCCGATAAAAGCGATTCCTACTCTGTTGCTGAGCTACTTGCCAATACCTTAAAGACTCAGAGTGCCGATCTTATCCTCATGGGTAAGCAATCGATCGATTTCGACGGTATGGAAATGGCTCCGATGCTTTCCGAATTACTTGATCTTCCGGCTGCGACAGTTGTCGTGTCGCTCAAGATCGAAGGCACGAACGTCACGGCCGAAAAAGAAGTCGAAGGCGGAAAAGAAGTTATTGCAATGACACTTCCCTGCATCGTTGCTGCCCAAAAAGGACTTAACGAGCCGCGCTACCCTTCATTACCGAACATCATGAAGGCAAAGCAAAAGCCGATCGAAGAAGTCGCTGCCGAAGCTCCGCTTGCGCGCACTAGCGTCGTTAAGATGGATAAGCCCGATAAGAAGCGCGTCGGTAAGATTCTAAAAGCCGATGGTAATGCTGTCGCCATCGCCGGCGAGCTTGCAAAGCTCTTACACGAAGAAGCAAAAGTAATCTAATCACTTATCAGACTCGTCATTCTGAACGTAGCGAAGCGGAGTGAAGAATCTCTTAAGGTATTACGCGAATGTCCGGATATGTTTATATAACATCCAGTCGAAGCAAGGTACTTTACATAGGAGTAACAAACAACCTTGCCCGACGGATATATGAACATAAACATAAGCTAATAAAAGGATTTACTTCTCGATATGATGTTGACAGATTAGTATACTACGAACTGTTCGAGGATATACGACAGGCAATCGATCGGGAAACAACTTTAAAAGGCTGGATTAGAAAAAGAAAAATTGAACTTATAGAAACGATGAATCCCGAGTGGAATGACTTATCCGATCAGTTCGGCATTTCCGAAAGAGATTCTTCGCTTCGCTCAGAATGACCAAAAGAAAAAAAATCTTATGAATATCCTGATCTATTTCGAAGACCGTAACGGCTCCATCCGCAAGCCATCACTCGAAGCCATCGAAGCAGCAAAAAGTCTCGGTGCTACGATCATCAATGCAGTCATGGTCGGCTCCAATACTTCTACTGCCCTTTCCGATGCAGTAAAAAAATCCGGCGTTGCAACCATCTATACCGTTGATGATGCAAACTTTGCCGAGTACTCTTCGAAGGCGACGGCAAAAGCGATTGCTGAAGTAGCAAAGTCTTCAAGCAGCTCCGTCGTTATCATTCCGGCTACAAGCCGCGGTAAAGACCTCGCACCACGAGTTGCTGTTCGTCTCGGTGCAGGATATGTACCTGATGTAACAAGTTTTACGGTTTCCGGTAGTCATATACATGCAACGCATCCTGTCTATGCCGGCAAAGCAAATGTTGCTGTGGAAGTAATGACTATTACGAAAGTCTATTCTACCCGTCCGAATCTTTGGAAAGCACCGAAAGAGCTTTCTGCAAGTGATGCTGCAGTTCAGGCTGTCTCGGTCAGCTTCGATTCCAAAGACTTTGCCGATCGCACTAAGGAGCTAGTCCTTTCACAGGGCAAACTTGATGTCGCCGAAGCTGAGATCATCGTTACCGGTGGCCGCGGACTTAAAGGACCTGAAAACTGGAATCTCATCGAAGATCTCGCAACCTCGCTTCATGCCGCGACCGGCGCTTCGCGCGCTGTTGTCGATGCCGGCTGGAGGCCGCATTCGGAGCAGGTCGGCCAGACCGGCAAAACCGTTTCTCCGACGATGTATGTAGCTGTTGGTGTCAGCGGAGCCATTCAGCATTTGGCGGGAATGTCAAGCTCCAAAACAATTGTTGCAATTAATAAGGATGCCAATGCACCGATCTTCGGTGTCTGCGATTATGGCATCGTCGGTGATGCCTTCGAAGTACTTCCGGCATTGACCGAAGCAGTAAAACAGATCAAACATTAAAAGTGAAATTTGACGTTACATTTTATCAGGACGAAGACGGAGTATTCATTGCCGAATGCCCTTCTATTCCTGGTTGTGTAAGTCAAGGCAAGACTCTTGAAGAGGCTGAAGCAAATATTCAGGATGCGATTCATGAGTGTTTGGAAGTTCGTCGGGAAAAAGGCTTGCCACTTTCGGTAATTCATCGTGAGATCGAAGTGACATTCTGAAATGCCACCTGTTCCAGTTCTTACGCCGAAAGAAGTTGTTAAAGTTTTTGAGGGTTTAGGGTGGACTGTCGATAGACAAAAAGGAAGTCATATTATCATGACCAAACCCGGACAGATAATGACACTCTC
>DASTAO010000045.1:0-4956 GCA_035712525.1 Kapaibacterium sp. (SeqCode) | reverse complement strand
ATATTAGTAGGAGTCCCGACAATCGTAACCGATTCGATGCCCCTATCCCAAGGCGCCAATTCCGAAGCATGGAAGATTCGAGTTGTCGAATTCGGCGCATCGACCATGCATACCGGCGAATTATTATCCGGGAGTGGATCGTAGCGTAATGTATCGAGCGAAGTATTGCCAGCGCTATCGGTTGCCGATATCCAGGCCCGAACAGGCTGCAACGTATCTACAATGCCAACAGAAAAAGAAGCTAATGACGAAGAATTATACGTAAGCGACGGAGTAAAAATATTTCCAGCAGGCTCGATCGTTACGATCTTAATGCCTTTATCTTTAGGCTGGAGTTCAGTAACGCGGCCAGCAATAACAGGCTTTGGAAATAAAATGGGATCCTGCTTAATGACCGGAGGCAACAGATCACTCGGGACCGGGCCAATTGTTTTATCGATGCAAAAACTCCCGACATTACCAACTGAATCCACTGCTTCGATACATCCATGGGCAGGTTGGGCCAGATCGAGAATTCTCACATAGGCATTGCCCGTACGCCGATTAAAGATCCGAACACTATCGAGAACAAGATTCACCGCCCCGCTTGCCAACCGAATTGTACTTAACCCAATATCCCAAGCTCGCGCTTCCGTCGAAGCTATGGTATATTTACCCCCGGAAGAAAACGCCTGATTCAATAACGGCACGAACGTATCAGGCTTTGGCTTGTAGAGAACTTCGTAGATACTCTCATTTCCTGCCGAATCAAGGGCCGTATAGACAGCCCGTCCCGGTTGCATGGTGTCGATCGCGACAAGGCTATCCTGCATCGAGAAATAATCACTGTCGACAAACACACCATTTATTTTCGGAAAAAAATGGTTGAAGGTTCGCTTTCGAGTTCGAAGACTAATGTTTTCTCGAATGGAATCCGTCGCAAAATAGAGTCCGCGTTCACAAGGAAAAAATTCGCTGGCCGTTACGAGCCTCGAAATATCAAACGGAGCGGTCTCAGATATTAATGGGCCAGTGCTGTCGAGATAATTTCTGAATAATGTATAATTACCACTTGCCAACCGTGTCAAACCTTGATGGGTAAGCGACATGTTAATCGAATGGCTTGCATACCACGGACACTTATTCGGAGAGACATACCGCAGAAAGCAATGCTCACTACCAATTAACTCACCGATCTGGGACATCACCGGCTCATAGCTCGTCGAATCGGTAGCCTGGAAATAAGCTCCACCGGTTCTATAGGCCAGATCGATATCATGTGGAGCAGTGTCACTGCCAACTTCCATTACATAGAGCGTGATATTCAGCGCCTTCATTAAGCTATCGAAGTGCCAAAGGTCATACGCTGCATCATCGGTCACTAATACGATCGCCCGCGAAGCAAATGGCTGGTATCGCAATAGCTCTATCGCCTTATCAAGGGCTTCATCGACATACGTGCCGCCGAAGTAGGGCAAATGCTTTAACACATCGACAAAATCAGCGGAGTCTGTTTTACTTCCCGCATCATAAAATCCGTTCACATGGCCAAGGCCGGGGTGATCTTCGATATTATGGTCGTAAAAAGTAATAAGCGAATATCTTGATCCGGAAGGCAATAGTTCAATGCAACTACCAAAGCAGCGATAGAAGACATCGTAAACTTCGGAGGTATTTCCTACGCTACTGATCATCGAAGTGCTAGCATCACTGCAAAACACCACGGCTGACTGAGGCACACCATCGCAGGACACGACTTCGGCTGGAACAGTAACATTATCTTCTTTAACAACGAACTGCGAACCGTTTAGCGTCGGCACTGGAGCAAAGCCGTTATAGGAAGCTGTAAACTTTACCTTGACAACCGGAAAACTATCGATATTAGGAGTACCGGTAATAAAGCTTAGGCGCTGAGCCAGTAGCGGTGCACTCAAAAAAAGAGAAAAGACAATCACTATCCTCGCGAGGAAGACTCGACGAAATTCAGAAGGGTACTGCCAGTTCAATCTACCGTTACGCAAATAAGATCAACCTTGCCGGGGGTGACCAAGGCTTATTTATACAACAGAATTGAATTAAGCAAGTTTCACAAAATACAATGCCATCAGCTTAGATTCTTCGTTTCACTCAGTATGACTTCCACGGCTTACAGAAAAGCAAGCTTAAACTCTATGATCTCAGCATCATTGCCGATCTTAACCGGCGGTCCCCATGTCCCGACCCCGGATGAGACATAAATATGGGTCATCCCCTTCTTCAAATAGCCCCAGTCGATCTCATATACTTTCTTTGTAATATAATTAAGTGGCCAAAGTTGACCACGATGGGTATGTCCCGAGACCTGAAGATCAACGCCTGCTGCTTCGGCTTCTTCGAGATGGAATGGCTGGTGATCTATTACAATTATTGGTTTTGACTTGTCAACGCCGGCAAGCATTGTTTCAAGTGATTTCCGGTGGTGCTTGATGGTATAATCTTCTCTGCCTATTACCACTACCCCCGCTATTTCGCGCTCATCGTCACGTAACAGATCTACCCTATGAGCCCGGATATAGTGCACTGCTTCCTCTATACCCCCAAAATATTCGTGGTTACCGGTCACACCGTATACACCATAGGTTGACTTCAATTCTTTCAACACTGCCCCTAAATCTTGTCTTACGACAGACTCAACCTCACTATCGATGATATCACCGGCAAGTAAGATGATATCCGGGTTAAGGGAATTAATTGCTTCAACAATTCTTCGGGTGTGCGGCCTGCCAACTATCGTCCCCAAATGAATATCGCTTGCCATGACGACCGTAAGTTGTTTTGTGATCGGGTTATGCTTGTTGATAGGCAAATCGAATCGCTTTATCTTGATGGTATTTGCATTTATATAGCCGAGCAAAAGAGCTAAAGTTGTACCTCCAATTACCCCAAGAGTTACCCATAACTTGAGATCAGAATACCCACTTTGGGAGAACTGTATGATACTGAAAATATTATTAGTTAGGCGCAACACGTCAAGTAATATAATAGAAAGCAAAAAATACAAAACATACCCAAACCAGAACGATCCGATCCAGAAGAGAATATCAGTCACGATATTATTCATTTTCTGCTCAAGCATCTTGGCAATCAGGTACGAAGCAGCTACGGAAATGAAGGCAATGGTATACAGTGGACGAATGGCTGGCATTGCCTCAAGCCCTTGGTACCCTCTTATAAAAATATAATAATTAACCGACCCAAAAATACTCAGGAAGATCGTCAGAAATATGGCTAACTCGCGTTTTTTCATTCTGTAGGATAGTACGCAATAATGGGGCTATATGTTTTACTCTAACGACGAAATAGCCACGCATGTATTGTCTGCCGGCAAATAAAAAAGTCGATCATTATGTAAACGATCGACTTGATTATTTATTAAACGACAAATTCTATTCCTCAAACATCTTCGGCTGTTTTGGAGGCGGTGGGCCTTTTGGTTTTTCCACCGGAACTTCCGCTTCGAGTTTCTCCAGCGCCTCATCTTCATCGGCCGGTACATTCGCAACAGCTGCAACGACATCGCTATCATTGAGCCTGACGACGCGAACACCTTGGGTATTACGACCCATGACGCGAAGCTCGGTCATATGTGATCTAATCACTAAGCCGTCTTTCGTTACGACGATAAGGTCGTCATTATCGACAACTTCCTTGATCGCGACAAGTTTGCCGGTCTTTTCAGTTGCCTTCATTGTAATGACGCCTTTGCCGCCACGGCGAGTCAAGCGGTAATCGCTGACATCACTGCGTTTACCATAACCTTGATCACTAACAACAAGAACTGTGGTACCGGTACGCTTCGGAGCTATCATTCCGATAACTCTATCACCGGTATCAAGAGTAATTCCTCTGACACCACCGGCAGTGCGGCCCATGTGGCGAACATCTTTCTCATTGAACCGGCAGGCCATTCCTTCGCGGGTACCAATAATAATTTCCTGTGTGCCGTCTGTTAACCGGACATCGACAAGAGTATCTTTATCATCGAGCGTAATAGCTTGGATGCCCGATTTACGGACATTCCCGTATGCCGAGAGCACCGTCTTCTTAATGGTACCTTGCTCGGTGACCATCGTGACGTAATGCTCATCGTCAAAAACTTTTACATTAATAAACGCCGTGATGTGTTCATCGGCAGGTTTTTCGAGAAGATTTGCAATCGAGCGTCCCTTTGAAGCGCGGCTTGCTTCCGGAATTTCATGTACCTTCAGCCAATAGCATCGCCCCTTATCGGTAAAGAACATGATGTACTGATGGGTCGAGGCCGTGAACATATGTTCGATAAAATCGTCCTCTTTCGTACCGGCACCCGTAACACCTTTGCCACCTCTTCCCTGACGGCGATAGCCAGAAACCGGGAAGCGCTTAATGAAGCCGGTATGCGAGATCGTCACGACGACTTCCTCTTCAGCGATCATATCTTCGATCGTGAAGTCTTTCGTGTCGTAAATGATCTCAGTACGGCGTTTATCCGCAAATTTGTTTCTTACCTCAGTAAGCTCATCTGAAATGATCTTGAACTGAAGCTTCGTTGAAGCAAGGATCGCTTTGAGTTTTTCAATAAGCTGAATAAGCTCACGATATTCGGCTTCGATCTTCGAGCGTTCGAGGCCGGTTAATCGCTGCAAGCGCATTTCGAGGATTGCCTTTGCCTGGATCTCGGAAAGCTTAAAACGCTTGACCAAATTAGCCGAAGCAGTATCGACATCCTTCGACTTTTTGATCACCTGAATGACTTCGTCGATATTATCGAGGGCAATGATATAGCCTTCGAGAATATGAGCGCGTTTTTCAGCTTGTTCGAGGTCGTACTGGGTTCTGCGGCGAACAACTTCATTGCGATGCTCGACGTAGTGGCGAATGATCTCACGCAACGGCAGTACCTTCGGCACGCCATTGACGAGCGCAAGCATGATAACGCCGAACGTAGTTTGCATCTGC
>DASTAO010000044.1:0-2575 GCA_035712525.1 Kapaibacterium sp. (SeqCode) | reverse complement strand
TTTCTACAATGTAACAATAGCAGGAGAAACTACCGAACTACATGGTACAGCAAGAATTGATGCCGCTGTTTCCTTTACGGCAAATATCATCAATAATGATATAATGCAACATACCGGCGGTCTCAGTTGGGTTACGCCGATCTTTTATGGTAAACTAACTAATAATGGGACCATTCGTAACAATCCTATAAATGGTTGGCAGATAGCGCTTGATCTTCGAGGTGATATTCATAATAATGGCAATTGGAAACCAGGTATTACATACATAGCAACCAAACAGCCTCAGCATATTTCGCAAGCAACCAGCAAAGTGTTCGAAAATCCATTTCGATTAACGGATGGCAACGGATATACTGATACTACCGGATACCTTATTGCAACATCACCCCTTACTTTCAACGATCAATTTGATCTTAAATGGAGCAAGATTAATATGGATTCGTTCGCCCTGACATTACAAGCTGCAGCCCATCTTTCCTGGGGTACCATTGATAATGTTCCGGACATCTATTTTAGGGACAGCAGTTATTTATTCAGTACAATTATTGGCAGTTCTGTTACGCTTCATGGAATCGCTCGTATTGAAGATGCAGGGGTAACATTTAAGGACGATGTCCTCAATCTCGATACAATGCAGCATGGGGGTGGTCTTGGATGGGTAACAGCTACCATTATGGGCAGCATCATTAATAACGGAATGATCCGTAATAATCCGGTTGGCAATTATGGAATTGACCTGAAGACAAACCGCAATGTAATTAATAATGGCATTTGGAAAGCGGGTCTTGTTATTCTTGATGGAGAATCCAGACGAACAATCGATCTACGGAATGCAACAGTAGGTGTTCGCATTCCTGGAAAGAAAGTCGTTCTAGCCGGTGATAACTATGTGCCAACGCTTGCGATGAGCTCCGGAGGTGTTTGTTATGTTGCCTCGGAAGGATCGTTAATCATCGAAGACGGAACGACAGATTATGGTTGGAATGGTGTGACTAACCTCGGGAAAATAGTTATACCGAAAAAAACAGCCGCTGGAACGACAAGGTATAATTTTTATTCCGGCTCAGTATATTTTAATGCCGGAACGGCCCTTCCTGATTCGGTCGTAATCGAGTCATACGGGAGGCAAACTCCAAAAACCTTTGGGAATGCTACTACACTTTGGTGGAGATTGCGAACAAATCCCCAAACCCCTGATATACAATTGCAATATCTCGACCTATACTATTCACAAACAGATGTGAATGGCATTGCTGAAAAAGATATACAATTATACCGAAGTGTTGATAACGGAAAGACTTGGACCCAAATAGACGCAGCCAATTTATTATATCGCGATACGAATGGCAATTACATTCGTTTTCAAAATATCCCTTGTTCCGGAGATTATGTACTGGCAGCGGCGAATTCGACCCCTACTCCATCTCGTCCTAATGTAAGAGTATCTCTTATTGGCAATCCGGATCTTCGGGTACTTGCTCCGAATCGGCAGATCGTTAACATGTATAATAATAGTGATGCTCCAAGTGGCGACTTCGTCATTAGTCTTGAACTTAATGAACAACTACGATTGCTCAAGACAGAAGATGATCTTGATGGTTTCAAGAGAACGTACGGAGTAGATGATATTCTGACCGATAGTACCGATCAGTATGCTATTTTTTTGATTCGAAGCCTTGGTCCTAGAGAAGAGCGAGATTTTACGATATATGCTACATCAAAAACAACAAGTACTATAGTTAAAGGGAAAGATCCACAACCACAATTATTTTGGTTTATTGGCATTGCAGCAGCCTACGTTGCCGGCGCATACATAAACGATTATATCACTGATAAAATGGTGCAAGGATGTTTTGACCTTTGGGCACCTTCTGGCGGTGCAACCGAGGAACAAAAGCAACTCGCCGGCGGGAAGTTATCTGCTGCCGCAAAAAAACTTGCCAAGGATGCGGCCATTTCTACCGGTAAACAATTAGCCGAAGATGGAGCACAACATATCTTAAAGCATAATATATTAGGAAAGCTCATTTGGCCTGCTAAATTAGGTGTGAATATTCTTTCTTGCTTTGAGAATACTGTAAAGGGATTACAATGCTATCAGGGACAAACTATGGTTCGGGATGTATTTACCCATGTCGAATGCAATGGATCCCAAAAGCAAGTACGGGTAATTACTTCTCGCGATCCAAACCACAAATCAGGTCCGTCGGGGTATGGTAGCGAAGGGTACATTGCTTCAACCCAACGGATGGATTACATGATCGAATGCGAGAATGCCTCAGATGCCGCTACCGCTGCATACAAAATTGTAATCGTCGATTCTCTTGCTCCCGAGTTTGACGAGAACACTGTCACTTTCGGCAGGATGAGTCACAACTACACTGCAACCCGGGATGGAAGAGTATTGAAGTGGGAGATCGTCGGTATCGACCTTCCTCCGAATAAAGTACCAACTGAAGGAGAAAGTTGGGTGAGCTATTCAGTACTGCCAAAGTCAAATCTGCCAAGTGGGACTGTATTCGGAAATAAGGCATCCATCACATTTGATGTTAATGCACCGATTATTACTAATACT
>DASTAO010000043.1:0-8185 GCA_035712525.1 Kapaibacterium sp. (SeqCode) | reverse complement strand
ATCTCAAGCGGAATGCCGGTGCCTGAAGTGTCCTTCCCATCAAAGACGAGTACTTTCGCCTTCACACGGAAAGCCTGCTGCGAACGCATCTTCGCCATTTCCTCAGGCGGAAAATCGAAGTCGACAAACTTTACGGTCTTCGCACCGCCATATAACTGGATCGCCTGTCCGCGTACAAGAGAATCATTCGGGATTCCGCCAACCTGCGCCGTTTCGACAACAGTAAAATAGACATCCCTCGAACCGTATTTCAGGATACCAGGATTAGCGATCGGCGAAGTATGATTATTAAAATTTGTCCAGAACCACAACGGACGAGCCTGAGATACTTCACCATTTTTATCTTTCACATTAACGGCAAAGTAATAATTTTCCGGTGGCGTAATGATCGTCGAATCAAAGGTTACGGTATATTCACCGAATGCCTTTGCCGATTGCCCCTGAATCAGCTTTACAAACTCCTTCTTTTCATAGCGCGTAGTTGCTATCACGCCAAGTACGAATAATGCGAGCCCCATGTGAGCGACATACGCCCCGACAAACCGCTTATCAAATGTAAATCTCGGTGCACCGAATAGCAGGAACGCTGCCGAAACCATCAGGAAAAACCCAAGCCAGTAAAGGCCGCCATCAAGAATGATATATCCGAAGCGGTAATAATCCCCCTTCGAGAAGATGATCATCGTAAGGAAGCCAATGGCAAACGACCACTTAAATGCGGAAAGAAGTCTGTCTTTTACCGAAACATCTTTCAGAGCTACAGAAAATTTCCCTCTGAATAATCGTGAAGCGATCTCTCCGTTGATGTACAGGGCAAACAACGCACTGAAAGCCATCAACAAAAACCGAATGTCATCAAGCCCAAGGAAGTACAGAACGATGCTCCCAACGACGGAGAGGATGATCCCGATTAGCCCCTTCTTAAAGACATCATTCCAACCCGATTGCTTCCATTTCAACGTTAACGAAAGCGCATTGACAACGAGCAGAGCAATGACGATCGGAATATGCAGATCGCCATAAAAACTTACATCGACTTTTTTCTTAAACAAGGGTGCGCTGGTACCGATGATAACAACCAGTGTCGAAGCACCAATGATGGCCGAACCAATGGCAAGTGCTGTTTCGCGCGAAAGGATCTTATACTCTTTCGCCCTGACATTCATAGCTCCCCAGCGCCAGAAGAATATTCCATACGAACCGGCAACAAAGAGGATAAGCGACCCAAAGAGTAATGTAAATGCAAGATTACCGGGATCGGCAAAACTATGAACCGATGCATCGCCAAGCACACCTGAACGAGTTAAGAACGAAGCATAGAGCACAAGCCCGAATGCCAAGAGCGTCATACCGATATTGGTCTTGACGAGGCCGCCTGTTCGCTTCTGTGTAAGCATGGTATGTGTACAGGCAACCGTAATTAACCACGGCAATAAACTCGCATTCTCAACCGGATCCCAAGCCCAGTAGCCACCCCATCCGAGAGTC
Organism: Kapaibacterium sp. (SeqCode); assembly: GCA_035712525.1. Classification (GTDB taxonomy): domain Bacteria; phylum Bacteroidota; class Ignavibacteria; order Palsa-1295; family Palsa-1295; genus JAFDZW01. Next base: position 6,697 of record DASTAO010000043.1, on the reverse strand, counting down.
TCGTAAGCCCAAAAGCCACCAAGCATGATACCAAAGCCAAGGACCATACCGGCGCCAAGTGTCCAGGGAAGCGACGTGCTTACCCAGCCTTGGAAGTCCCGTTTGATAAGCCCGGCAATGGCAAACGCAAATGGCACTGCCAAAAGCGTAAAGCCGGTAAAGAGCATAGGGGGATGGATAACGATCCAAAGATTTTCTAGGGACGGATTAAGTCCTTTACCATCGGCAGGAATGAACCCCGCAGGTGCTTCGCCCGGATGAGCCGAGTATATGCTTTCGAAAGGACTCTTGGCAACAAGCATCAATGCCAGAAAAGCAAAGACGGCAAGATAGGTAGCCATAACTATCGGTTCATACCGCTGTCGCTGGGCATACGGTATCAGGAAGATCGCAACAATAGCTGTAAGCAACGCCCACAGCATAAAACTTCCCTCTTGGGAAGCATAGAATGTTGCAAAAAGTAACGGCTTCGATAATGAGTGCGAGACGTGCTCGTACACATAATTAATATCGAAGCGGTAATTGAAGATTAAATAGAGGAGCGTTCCGGCGGCAATGAACTGTGCCCAGATCGCGACGTGGGTTGTGATGCGAGCAGAAGTGAGAAATTCAGTTTTACCTCTGGCGACAAGGATGTACTGGATGCAGGCGGCAATCGCTGCCACCAGCACAACCGCCATTGCTACGGCACCGATCACTGGGTTGCCTCGCTGCCCTCATAGCGAGAAGGGCATTTCGTTTGAATGTCGCTTACGACAAACACCCCATTCTCGATCTTACCGACACACACAACCGAAGGAGCTGTCTCGAAATTATTCGGCTTCATCCCTTCGTAGCGAACAGGCATTGCCTGCTCTTTATGATCTTTCATTACGAAGGAAAAGGTATTGGTAGCGGCGTCATAATTGCAAGATTTCTCTTTGACCCAACTACCGGAGACCTGGACGCGCTTACCGGTTTCTTTAGCCGAAGCAAAATCGGAGTAATCGATCTTGTTATCAACCAGGGCAAATGCTGCAACCCCAATAAATAAAGCGGCTACGACCAGTGCTATAATATGCTTCTTTTTCATGGGTTTCTTTGGTTACTCATTAAACACTAGTAGTCATTGGGAGGTTCGTGCGCCAATTACTGTCATTCCGAACGCAGCGAAGCGAAGTGAGGAATCTCCTGATGTCTTCACGAATATTTTCGGGTATTGCTTCGTTGGGCTAAAGCCTTCCTCGCAATGACGTATCAGGAATTATTCTTTTCCAACTTCGATACCTTCCCTGAAAGCATCATCATAAAAATAAATATGCCAACCCAGATCGCTGCTGCGATGATCGCAACAACATATAGCGGATGTTCCTGTAAGTAGTCCATAGTTAGTCGTATTGTGGATGTTGGTTATTTTTTACTGTTTCGATCCGAATATACAGATCGCGCATCCAAAAAAACAATAGCGCAAAGCATGTTACATTGATCCATAGGAAGATCGAGAACCACGGATCGATGTGAGTCTTGCCTGAAAGATTTACCACTGGTGCTTCCGAACCTGAGCCGGGATGTAAGCTTCTCGTAATTCGAGGCAATATGAACATCAAGAACGGCACCGTCACAAAAGCAATGATATTATAGACAGCGGCAATGCGAGCTTTCTTTTCCTCTGAATCTTCGAGTAATGATCTAAGCAGAAAGTAAGCGACATAGATCAGAAGCAACACGAGGATAGAAGTCTCTCTCGGTTCGTCCCAATTCCAGAACCTTCCCCAGGAGAAACGCGCCCAGATGCTTCCGGTTACAGTGGCTAGTGTCGTAAACAACAGTCCACCGGCGCTGGCTGCTCGTGCTCTCAGGTCAAACTTCAGATCATTCTTGCGAAGCATCTGAATAGAGTTGATCGTCCCGACAAGAAACGCGATGAAAGCCACAAACGACATCGGCACATGGAAAAGAATGTTTCTGCCAAGTTCACCAAGGCCTTGCACCAATGGAAATACGATCACAGGGTTAATGCGCTCGATGCTCACAAATTCATAGGTACTATCACCGGCACTATAAGAGCAATCGCCGATAACAACGTTGCTTATTTTAAGATCATAGCTCTTCTTAGCCTGAACATATCGCTCAAGTCCGAACCGGTCGCGTGCTTTAAACTTTACCGTAGAACCATTATCCGCTACTTGCTCAAGGATCGTTGCCTGGATAGGAGAGATCTTTGCAACATCCATCATCTTCAACATCGCCGCATCTTTGAAGCCACCAGCAACCGGGGTTGAAAACGACAAGAAGACACTTACCGCAAAGATGGCGGCATAGAGCCAAAGCAGTATGGGGTTACGAAGGAATTTCAATCGTGATCTGTATTAATCTCGCCAAACGAAAGAAAACAGTACATAACTCGTTAATACCAACGCTCCATCAAACGCAAAAAGCACCAGAATATCTCCGCGAATTCCCTCCCAGGCAGTTGCGACTGACATAGTTATTCGAGTCGCATCCGTAACGGCGATCACTAATGGGAATAACAGCGGTAACGCCAGCACCGGAAGCAGTGCTCCCTTCTGAGAAGCCCGAGCGACCAGGGCTGAGAGAATCGTCACAATAGCCGCCGTCCCCAAAAGCCCTAATAACAGTTGAGTGCTAAACAGTAGAAAATCGGCAATGACAAACTCTTTGAAGAAAAAGGCAAAAATAATTACCCCGGTTATCCCAAGCGATAAACTAAGCAGTAAATTATAAATGAATTTGCCCCAATAAATTGACTCCGGCTTACCGTAGAGCTTTAAAAGTAACGCTGTCCCCCGCTCTTCTTCGCTGACGAATGATCGTGATAATCCTGTTATCGTGCCGAAGAACAATGTCACCCAAAAGAATGCGCTCATGAACGACGGTGAGATCTTTTCATCGGCTGCAAAGGCGATCGTTACAACCGTGACGACAAGAAACATCACCACTGCACTCGTCCCATATCTCGAACGAAGCTCGATGCGAAGTTCTTTCCGTAAAACAGGAGAGATCATGCTTCTATCGTTTTGAAAGCTGCCGGAAGATGTTTGATAATATCGGTAGCCGTGAGGACATTCTCCGTTAATTCACGCTTGGCAATATCGCCGGCAAGGCCATGCAAATAGGTTGCAAAGATCGATGCTGTCTCGACTTCGGAAGTATCTTGCGCCAGAATTCCAGCGATCATCCCGGCAAGTACATCGCCGACTCCGGCCGTTGCCATTCCTGAATTGCCCGTTGAGTTAATATATACTCTACCCGAAGGGGTTGCAATGATACTCGGTGCTCCCTTTAGTACAAGAGTGACTTTATGCTGCTTTGCAATCGCTGAGGCGATCTCGATACGATTCTTTTCCAACTCTCCTCTGCCAATACCAAGTATCCGTGCCATCTCCCCACTATGCGGTGTAAGAACGGTCGGAGCCGGACGCTTTTTCAAAACAGAAACATCTTCGGCGATCACACTTAATGCACCGGCATCGGCAACGATCGGCAAGCCGACTTCCCGAAGAATCCGATAAATAAGCTTGCTGCTTTCAGGCGATACTCGAATTCCGGGACCAAGTAATACAACATCTGCTTTCGGCAGATACTCAGCAAGATCATTAAAGCTAGCACCGATCGGCATTCCATCGGAATCGTCTCTGAGTGGTGCCGTCATTAACTCAGGCATTGCCGAGGCAACGATATGCCGCTCTGATGCAGCTGTTGCAACTGTCACGAGACCACAACCTGTGCGCAAGGCAGCTTCCGCACTCATAATTGCAGCGCCCGTCATTCCACGTGAGCCTGCTACTGAAAGCACATACCCCTGATCGTACTTTGTCGTTGTTTTATGACGTGAAGGTTGTAATGGTGCAATGTCTTTTTGATCGATCAAAGCAACCGTGCTCTCAGGTGTTGGTCCACCAAGCGGTGCGATCGAGATCTCACCCGTTACATCCGGAGCAAGGCCTTGAAAAAATCCGCGCTTGAGTGCGCCCATTGCAACAGTCTTTGTCGCAAAAACACAAACCGGTTTACTATCGATGATCGTCTCGACATCGCCGCTATCGGCATCCATTCCGGTTGGGACATCAAGCGAAAGAACTTTCGCATTCGAATGGCGCGCTAATCCATTTATCATCAGGACTGCTTCGCCGTATTGCTTCTTCAATGCTCCTGTTGCACCGGTGCCGAGCAATGCATCGACGATCACGCCGATATCCATGTGCGCGAGAAAATGCGAATCGCGAAACGGGAATGTATGGATATGATGCGGATCGAGAAATTTCTTTAAGACGGCCAGTTGATGAGCGGCATCGGTCGATAATTGCTTCGAGATAAGAACGACATCGACATCGATCTCTTTTTCGATAAGTAATCTGGCAAGCGCAAGACCATCGCCACCATTATTTCCTTTGCCGCAAAAGATGAGTACAGACTTATTCGGCGCAAGCAGCTCAGTGATCGCAGCGAGCGCACCGCGAGCTGCATTTTCCATCAGGACAAGCGATGGTATCCCTGCTTTTTTTATCAGCAGGTCATCGTATGCTCTGGATTCGGTTGAAGTTAGTACCGGATTCATAGTTCGGATATTTCAACGAAAGAAATATCCGATTGCGTTCAACAATATCGAGGGCTGCAAGCCGAAGACAATAAGTGCGATCGAAGCCAACCCAACAGCAATAAGCGATGCCGTTGGTTTTTCGGGCCCGATGATCTCCGCTTCTTTTGAATCGCGGAAGTACATGAGGACGATAACCCGTAAATAAAAATACGCTGCAATAATGCTAGAAACAACTCCGACAATGGCCAGCCACGTCATACCCGAATTGATCGCAGCAAGGAAGAGATAATACTTTCCGAAGAATCCGGCGAATGGTGGAATACCAGCAAGCGAAAGCATGATGATCGAAAGTAAAAACGCCAACCACGGGCGGCGTTTTGAAAGACCAGCATAATCTTCGAGTTCAAATCCTTTACCGGTATCTTTCTCAAGAACCCCAACGATACCAAAAGCACTGATCTGCATCAGCAAATACACCGCTGAATAGATCGCAATGCCCGTGATTCCCTGCTCATTGAGCGACGCAATACCAAGCAGCATATACCCTGCATGAGCAATGCTCGAATAGGCCAGCATTCGCTTGATGCGAGTCTGGGCAATGGCAACCATATTACCATAGAGCATTGAAAGCCCGGCGATGACAGCAATTATCATCTGCATTTTCATTGCGCCGCTTTGCAAATGCGATCCGGAAAGCAGTGAGTACGGGAATAATAAGATCAACGCAGAAAAGGCAGCCGCTTTACCGGCAGTGGACATAAACCCGGCAACAACTGTCGGTGCACCTTCATACACATCAGGCGCCCATTGATGAAATGGAAATGCTGCAACTTTGAACGAAAGGCCAACAAGAATTAAGACCATACCAAGTAAAAGCAACGTCGAATCGTATGTTGCAAGCGTCGGTGTATTTCCGGATGAGATCATCTGGCGGATCACCGGAATGCTCATCGAACCGGTGCAGCCATACACGAGAGCCATTCCATATAAGAAGAATCCGGTAGCAAACGCACCAAGCAGAAAATATTTAAGCGCTGCTTCATTCGAGCCTTCCTGCTTACGGAACATGCCGGAAAGGATATAGAACGCGATCGACATCGTCTCAAGACCGAGAAACGTAACGATCATGTTCGCACCCGAAGCCATCATTACCATTCCGCAGGAAGCGAATAACGATAGCGAACAGAATTCCCCTGCCACTACTTCATGCTCGGCCAAGTACCGTTCGCCAAGCAATGCTGAGAGTACTGTTGCAGCAGAAAAAATGATCGTAAAGAAATTCGAAAAACTATTGGAGAAGAATAACCCATCGAACGCAATCGATGACGGCAGAGTGAGATTATAGCACGCAGCGGCGATCGCTCCGATGCCACCGATGATGGTCAGTGCAAGCGGTGTCCTTGTCGGCGTCTTTTCGAATGCATCCCACATTAGGACAATAAGCCCCGTGCCCGCAAGGACGATCAGTGGTAATGCAGCTATGAAATCGGTATAACTCACTTATTGATTAAACTTCAGTTTAGGAGCTACAACTTGGAATTCACTTTCTTTCGGAGCTTCGGTCGTGCCGGTTAGTCCGTTAGAAAGTGTGGTAATACCCGGCTCGCTTGTCTTTAAGAACGACATCGGGCGAATGCCGATCCAGATCATAAAGATGACAAGCGGCACGAGCGAAACGATCTCGCGAGTGTTCAGATCGGCGATCGAACGATTCTCCTCTTTAGTGACGGGCCCAAGCATAAAGCGCTGGTAGAGCCAGAGGAGATAGACTGCGGCGAGAATAACACCCGTCGATGAAAAAATAGAATAAGCCCAAGAATGCAAAATCGGTGAGCGGAACGCTCCGATGATCGTGAGATACTCTCCCACAAACCCATTCAAACCCGGCAAGCCGACGCTCGAAAGCATCGCGATCGCAAAGAAGATCGCAAAGAGCGGAGTGATCTTCGCCATGCCACCGTACTCGGAAATAGCACGAGTATGCTTACGCTCATACATCATGCCGAACATCATGAAGAGCATACCGGTAGAAAGTCCGTGATTGATCATCTGGATCACCGCTCCCTGCAATCCTTCCTGCGTCATCGAGAAAATACCCAGCACGATGAACCCCATGTGCGTGACCGATGAATACGCGATGAGTTTTTTAATATCAGT
>DASTAO010000042.1:0-3612 GCA_035712525.1 Kapaibacterium sp. (SeqCode) | reverse complement strand
ATCTATGCCGTCGGCGATCACGGCACGATCGTTCGCTCGACTAACGGCGGCGAGAAATGGGAATGCCTCGAAAGCGGCACCCGGCAAACACTGCGAGCAATTTCATTTTGCGACGAACTTCACGGCACTGCTGTCGGCTACGAAGGTACGATCTTACGCACCGATGACGGAGGCAAGCATTGGATAAAGCAAACATCCCCGATTCCCTCTCACATCCTCGGCGTTTCGCAGATCAGCCCAAAGATTATCACCGCCGTCGGCATCAACGGCCTGATCATCAAGACAACGACTGGCGGATCGTAACTTATTTTACTATTACAAGCGAAGTAGTTGCTACCCCAGTGTTGCTACGAAGTTGGACGGTATAATGTCCTGCTTCGAGCGCCGCTGCTGAAAACGGAATCGTATGATTTCCTGCCGATAATTCTCCGTTGGCGATAACAAGCACTTCTCTACCAAGATCGTCATAGATACTGACTTTTATCGTTGAGTAACCGTACAACCGTACCTGCAGTAAGCTTGCGGTAATTGAAGGATTGGGATAGACAGCAATGGTTGAGAGTTGCTCAGTAGAATTACTGTGCACTGTATTTACAATATTTGACTCTTCGATCCAATACCACGGAGAATGAAAGTCTTCCACTGACGTTTGATCTATTCTGATCTCAAAAATATTTCCTTCCGATCGTTTTACGGCTGAATACTCACGGCCCGAAAATGTCCCATCGGCAGCGAGAGTATGAATCGTAACGGTATTTGAATCCGATGGTATGAACAAATTGAGTATTGCGGCGCTCATCACCGTCGGCCCAGTCCCCCAATTATTATGAATTGTTGTATCACCCGACCACTTCCACCCGGTATTCCCCGAACGGTTACCGATCGTTAAAAATAAATTCCCACTTTTCGAAAGGTCATTCGTATCTCTCGACGTTAAACTGATCGAAAGCTCATCGTTATGAGTATCGAGCCTGCTAAATTGCAACGTTCCGAGAGTAACAGTATCGCCGCTAAAAGAACCGATCGCCGCTTCATACTTTGGTGACTTCGCCGTAAACCATTTGCCCGTCTGGCTCCAATGCAGCTGCTCGGTTTCTGATATCTTTGTCGTCGTATCAAATATGTAAGGATATTCACTTGCTATTTTATGAACGGAAGATCCGAACGATCCGCGAATCCTATACTTTGTCGCAATATTAGAACTCAGCCCGCCTTCGACACCGAACGGGTCCGAGAAATGGCCGCTGACGCCCCACAGCAACAAGTCGTCATTGTCTCTGGCAATGGTGACTTTCGTCGGTGCGGCATCGACTTTGAAATTTCTAAACATATCGCTCGCTGCCGGTAACTGCGAAAGCATCGATGGAATGCCGGCCATCGCCCACCATCTGCCGCCGCGCTGCACAAAATCCGAATCAAGATCTTCACGATAATAGGCATACGGGCCGATGAACATGCCATCCCAATCCTGCAGTGATGCATATGCCGCGAGATACGGCGCTATTTCCTGCTGATGCTGATTGATGTGCGGTGTCCAGAAGATCGAGAGGATATGCGGCTTTCCTTCGAGCGAATAACAGGTCGGACGTCCCAGGACTCCGGCATAAAGATCATTCAGCACAGAGTTATTTAATATCTGCCATGACGAATCCGTAACTGCCGGGCTCGGCACCGCAGAATAATACGGATAGTCTCGATTGATACCACCGCCGGTAAAATCGCTTGAGCGATTAGCATAGGCATCGACATAGGTACCCCAATAGACCGGTGAATAATTATTGATGAGCATCGCTGATTTAATCGTATCCTTGATACACTTTGAGATGCTGACAAAATAATCGTTCTGCAACGAATCATAGAAAAGTATCATATCACGATAGCGCTGAAACGGCAATTGTGCCGACGAAGCAAACGGTACGCGCCCGATCATAAAATTAGTTGAGGTTTCCCCGGGGAGCAGACCAACCTCCTCCTTAAGTTTGATAGACACTCCATCAAGCATAACATCACCAAGAGAATTACCGATAAAGTAATACAGGTATTGTGCCCCGTCGTTCGTCGAACGGAATGTATAGCTATATTGCTTCCAGCCGGTATCGATCGTTGGCGTCTCGGCCAATGAATTTGTGCCGGTAGTTTGGTTATTTAGAACAATATACATTGAGCGGTTTAAGACCGGAGCCGCTGAATTATATCTGACTTTTGCCCAGAATTTTAATTCGTATAAACTATCCTTCTTCAACCGTACGGTTGTGTTGACTAAATACGCATCATAGATAGAAGGATTTGCACTCAGCTTCGAAAGAATAAGCCACATACAAAATTGCCCATCAGGCGCTGTTCCGAATAATGACTTATCTCCAAGAGCGCCATTCTGCTGTGTATAAGACCAGGCAGGCGACCCAGCTTGTTCAAAGCTCCCATTATCAACAAGATTCTCGATCGCATTGCCTACCCCTGGGGCAGTCCAGCCCGCATTGATCCCGGCATCGCTTTTATATTTACGAATGAGATATTGACTGAAGAGTGTATCGAGCCGACGCGACCTATTATAACCAATGGTGACGCCACCATGATTGATCACATGTGTATTATCCTGATAATTAAGATATCCATATCTCCACCCTTCTAAAAGACTCACTTCCTGATCGCCCGCGATCTGTATTGCTGCGATTCCCGGATCATCAGCTAATCGTGTTCCTGTTAACGGATTCGTATGTCCGAGTAACGTTTTAGCCCATTCCCGATGAAGTTCAGCTGCACGAGTATCAATAAAATGTACGAATGCCGAGCAGCTATGCACAGTATCAGATTGAGCTACACCATCGACAGCTGAAAAATAATGAGCGTAATGCAATGATAAAATCACATAGATACCTTGTTGCTTCAACTCATATAATAAGGTATCCATCATTGCAAAAGCTGGCAGGTATGGAGTATAAGAACCGGTTACCGGATCGTTGTAGCATAGGCCATAATTATAGTCGTTGTACGACAATCGAAGTGCATTGAACCCCAGCTTCCGCAAATGTTGGGCGAACCGATGTGCATGGTCTCGATCTAAAAAATTCGAAGTAACCCACAGTTCCGTCCCAAATAACCGTATGCGTTGCGGGTGAGTAGTCCCCCCATTAATGACAAAATGCCCATCGACAGAAGATATTCTTGATACCGGAGTTATCTGCTCAGAATGTATCGGCAGTTGAGTGCCAGTAACCGTATCAAGAGATGAAATCGTAAAAGGATAGGTGCTGGTCATCTTCTGAGAAAACCCCGCAACCGCAAAAAGAGAAAATATAACAACACAAATGGTACTACGCATAGCAATAAACGAGTATCGAAATGATGATCTAATGCAGATTTTAGAACATCTGCCAAAGCAACTAATTCCAATTGATATTAAGCCAATGGCATTCCGAACGTAGCGAAGCGGAGTGAGGAATGACAAGGAGAATATCGCACTACCAAAAATCCCATCAATCCCAAAATCCAATAAATCCCAGTTCAGACAAATCGCACTCACAACGGCAATGAAACCACAATCCCGGTAACACTAACTCTCCTCGTAGGTCTGAAGGCAACTACCGATTCTTTGGGTATAACTGTTTGCTG
>DASTAO010000041.1:0-2463 GCA_035712525.1 Kapaibacterium sp. (SeqCode) | reverse complement strand
TATTGCAACGTCCTCAAGAAGATCGAGGAGAATGCGACCGATAATCTTGCCGGCTACGAGATAAATGTTAGCTGTCCAAATGTAAAAGATGGGGGACTTTCATTCGGGACGAATGCACCGATGGTTGAAGAATTGACGGCTGCGCTTCGTCCGTTAACTCAGAAGCTTTTGGTTATCAAACTTACTCCGAATGTTACCAGTGTCGTCCCATTTGTTAAGGCTTCTGAGAATGCCAGCGCCGACGCTATTAGTTTGATCAATACGGTTGTTGGGATGTCGGTCGATATTCGAACTAAGAAACCAAGATTATCGACGGTTACAGGTGGATTATCGGGGCCGGCCATACGTCCGATCGCTATTGCAAAAGTGTATGAAGCAAGAAAGGCAACGAAGCTTCCGATAATTGGCATTGGTGGTATCGCTTCGGCGCAGGACGCGATGGAGTTCTTTATTGTCGGGGCTTGTGCTGTGCAGGTCGGGACGATGAACTTTGTGCATCCAGATGCTGGTGTTAGAATTTGTAATGAATTGAATGATCTATTGAGTGCTCAGGGATGCGCTTCGGTTTCTGAGGTCGTTAGTACCCTTGAAGTGCCCGAACAAATGAAAGCCTTAGGATGGTAATGAGTGAAGATTAAGTATTTGCTATATGGAGTGGCTATCGGTCTTGTGCCATTGGCATACGTGATGTTCTTTTCCTCTTCATCAAAGATCCTCCGCCTTGAAGCAACGTCGTTTTCAGATTCTGCCGGCATCTTTTTCAAAAGTGTTACTTCGGTAACCCCACCTAATGCAGCCTTTTTATTTGGTAAGAAGATACCGCTTGAAAATTGGGAAGTGCGTGAGCGTTTCGAACGGGAGTTCTACTATAATTATGTGAATTGCGATCAGCTCATTCTCTGGTACAAACGACTCAAGCGCTGGGAGAAGATGATCGATTCTTCGCTTGATGCGAATAATTTGGATCGTGACTTGAAGTATCTGATGGTTGCCGAGAGTGGGGTTCGTAATGTAGAATCTCCGGCGAAAGCCAATGGCTTCTGGCAATTTATTCCGCCAACAGGCCAGCGGTGGGGATTGCGGATTGACGAATCGATCGATGAGCGACTTGATCCGGTGAAGGCTACCTCGGCGGCAATGAAGTACTTGACAAAGCTTAAAAATCAGTTTGCTTCGGATTATTTCCTTGCAGTGGCGAGCTTTAACATGAGCGAAGACAATGTAGAATCAGTTCTTGATTATCAGCATCAATCGAGCTACTGGAATATCTTCGTTAATGAAGAAACTATGCGATATGTGCTCCGTATCGCAGTAATAAAGGAGTTTCTGGAACACGGTAGCCGCTATGGCCTTCGGTTCGAATCGGTGGCTCCGTATTTGCCTTGGAATATTACTTATCTTCCCGTTACGGGACCAGTCGAGAGCATCGCCGACTGGGCTAAAACTAACGGGTATTCCTACAAGGATATTAAGATCTATAATCCATGGCTTATTGCCCGCTCGATACCGCAGGGGCAATTCCAAATTGCGGTGCCGGCAACGACCGAAGCGAGGACAACCGTTGTGCCTTAAGTTTTTGTATTCTATAGTGTTGATCTACTGCTCGGCTATGGCGGGTGGTTTGAACTTCACAAATATAAGCGCTGTTGCATTTTAAGCTAATATTTTATACGTATGAAGTTATCATTTTATAATCCACGCCGGCTCTCCCTGCTGGCGGGCGTTTTGGTAGTTTGCGGTGTCTTGCTCGGTACCCGTATCGAGAAAGCCTTTACCCTCGATAATGAATTCGAGGAGTTGCATAAATACCAGGAAGTGCTATCGCTTGTCAATAAGTACTATGTTGACAAAGTCGATATCGGCGATCTGAATAAGGCCGCGATCGTTGGCTTGCTTGCCAAACTCGATCCGCATTCTGTCTATATGCCGCCAGTTAATGTAAAGCAATCCGATGAAGAGTTTAGCGGGCACTTCGATGGTATCGGCGTCCAGTTCACGCTTAACCATGACTCCATTCTCATTGAAAATGTCATCCCCGACGGGCCAAGTGAAAAGGTTGGCTTAATGCCAGGGGATAAGATCGTTGCGATCGATGGCCGCACAACCAAGGGCTTCACTCAGGATTCCGTTATCAAGAATCTTCGTGGCCCGAAGGGTACAAAAGTTAATGTTAGCATTGCCCGTTACAATAACCCAAGTTTGCTTCAGTTCGAGATCACCCGTGATGTCATTCCGCTTAACAGCGTAACGGCGAACTTTATGGTAGATGATAAGACGGGCTACATTGCTCTTACGCATTTCATCGCTACATCGCATGATGAAATGAGAAAGGCGCTTGAAGATCTTCGTGCTAAAGGCATGCAGAGACTTATCCTTGATCTTCGGTATAATCCGGGTGGATATCTTGAGCAAGCTGTTGAGATCGCTGATGAGTTTATCGGTGGTACCAAGACGATCGTTTAT
>DASTAO010000040.1:0-4558 GCA_035712525.1 Kapaibacterium sp. (SeqCode) | reverse complement strand
GGTACCTCAAGCGTCATGACGATCGCTGAAGCATTCTCGAAGGCAGCAGCTTCAGGGATGCGACCGCGGCGAAGTGTTATCTTCTTATCGGTGACCGGGGAGGAGAAAGGATTATTCGGCTCGAAGTATTATGTCGGCCATCCGTTATTTCCCCTGGCACAAACGGTTGCCGATGTGAATACCGATATGACCGGACGTATCGATTCCGCTCATGAGCAAGATCAAAATTATGTCTATGTCATCGGTGATGGGAGGCTTAGTACACAATTGCATGAGATTAATGAGCGCAATAATGCCGACTTTACTCACTTAACGCTGGATTACCGGTTCGATTCGCTTAACGATCCTAATAGATTTTATTATCGCTCCGATCACTATGAATTTGCGCAGAAGGGCATACCGATCACCTTTTATTTCGATGGCATCCACGCTGATTATCACCGGCCCAGTGATACGTTCGATAAAATAGATTTTGCGATCATGGAAACGCGGGCACGGCTGGCATTTTTGACGGCTTGGGAAATTGCGAATCGTGAGGAACGATTGAAAGTTGATAAGCCGGCAGAATAAACTTAGTCATCCACTCCCTTACCAGCAAGAATCTGATCCACATATTTATCGATCCTTGCTTCGCGAGTTTTTGCCTGCTTAGCTGAAGAGAAATAGAGAAGGTAACCACGCTGGCGCCCCGGAGTTAGTTTGCCAAAAGCTGTTTTTAGTTTGGGCATTTGCTTGAACTTCTGCTCTAATTCTTCGGTCATTTTGAATTCGGAAGTTTTTTTCAAGGGTACTTTAGTCCCGGCCTTTTCTATCTTGATCGCCTCCTGAATATAAGTCTTCAATGACCGCGCAAGTTTTTCGATCTCCTTTAGAGTGGTGAATCTGACCTGGCGCGGGCCTTGTACATTCTCTGTTTGCTGGATGAGGATACCTTTTGGATCCTTCATTAATGAGCCCTTAAAAAATAGATAGGCGCAATACTCTTTGAAGCCATGAATTAGAACGATATTTTTTCCGTCAAGCGTGTAGCAAGGATTGCCCCATTTTAATTCTTCGCTAAGGCCGCAACTCAGTGCGATCTCGCGTAGCTTTACATACTCCTTTTTCCAGCGGGTATCTTTTGTAAAGTACCAATCGACTTTCGGATTCGTTTTGCTCATAGTAAGTCCCAACAATTTTATTTTGCTACATTGATCGAATCAACAACCGGGGTTTCTAGTTCGGTATGACGAATCTTGCCCCCAAGATATCCCGTTCTCGCGGTAACACTAAAGCTCCAGAGAGAGACGACTAATACCAGCCAATTAATGGCATTAGTTTTTGCTGGCTTCTTTATGAGTATATAGATCATGGCAATCAATGTTGCTCCGCCAAGAATGTATAGGCTTAGCAGGCCGAATTGTGCCGCCAGGTGGTGCTCTTTTATGGCATCGCGCGAAACACCCCCGATCTGGCGAACAGTGCGGCTTGCGGCTTCGCCGGAGAAGTCATTGATAAAAGCAGTGAGTGAGGTAAGAATGAATAGCAGGTATGCTGCGATTCTTGTCTGGTGACTTTTGGTGATCATTCCCCATATTAGTACGAGCGCTCCTAGGATCGCTCCGAATATTGATAAATGGGTAACGAGCATGTGAAGATGAGTCGGGTTCATTAGTGATTCCATTGTTGTTATTTTGCGTTGATTAAGATGTCCTGAAGCCTGTTATGTGCCATGTTAATGCCCTGAATGAACGGCAATTGTAGTAACTGATCACGTTGGGTGACACTTTCATAGAGTACACTCATGGTGAGTTTGCTGGTTTCTTCACCGAGAGCTTCAAAGTTCAAGAACTCAAGCTGAATGCCGAATGGAGTATTTTCCATTTCGAAGGTACGCACGATCCGTTTATTGGGGCTGAATTCATGGATAGCACCATTCATGCCGAAGGCATTGCCTCGGGGGTCGGTCGTTATGAAATGGAAGCTACCGTGCTGTTTATTTTCGAGCTTTTGCACCTTGGTGTTCATCCATTGCTCAATTAGCTCCGGCTCTTCGTAGGCTTTGAAGAGTAACTCAAGTGGCAGATCAAATTCGCGGACGATCTCTACCGTTTGTTGGCCGTTCTCGGCGGTTACGATTGTCTTTCTTTCCATGGTGGTTATTTTTGTTTTTTGTAATTCTTCATTACTGATTCCAGCTTATTGAAGCGATCATCCCACATCTTACGGAATGGCTCGATAAAATCTGCTATTTCCTTCATCTTTTTTGGATTTAAGTGATAGTACATTTCTCTACCGTTCTGCTCCTGAGCGAGCAGTTCGCATTCGGTGAGAATCGATAAATGCTTGGAGACGGTCGGGCGAGCGGTATCGAACTTTGCAGCGATGGCACCTGCCGTCATGGATTGCGTAGCGACGAGCACGAGGATCGCGCGTCTCGTGGGATCCGCTATCGCCTGAAAAACATCACGTCGTAAATTCATTGCGTAGTTAAGTGGCTACAGATAAACGTAGCCATTTAACTACGTAACGATATGGGTAGTTCCTAAGTGGTTTGGAAAAGTTTGGAAGGGTAAAAAAACAAAAAAGACGCTGAGCATTCAGCGTCTTCTTTAGTGCGGAGCGGACGGGACTCGAACCCGCGACCTCCTACGTGACAGGCAGGCGTTCTAACCAGCTGAACTACCGCTCCATTGCCGCACTCGTAAAAGTAGCGGGCATATAACTCACTTTGGCAACCAGAAGTTCATTCAAACCCACCGACTACATGCCCAAGAGATTTACGAATGCAGAACCATAGGTATTGGAAGAATTCTTCTTGCTTTTTTCTGGACCGTGTTGTCGTTGCCGATTTTACTTTTTCACCAACGGTCGGGGAGTTATCCGAATGTAATTTAAAGGTATTATAGATAAAGGTTTTTAATCCTTCGAGGATGCCTCGCTTTTCTTTGGTGCTTTTTGAAAGTAGCTTGAGAGACAGATCGTAATATTTTGGAATAAGCGTTGTCGTCGCGACTCCATTCCTGATCTTCATCGTCAATTCGCCACTTTCAACAATGCCACTCGTAATTTCGCTTCGATCGGAAACCTGAAGGAATTGATTCAAACGTTTCGGATCGAATGGGCCGACAAGCGTATGTAGATCCATATTGAACATAGGATCGGAAAGCGGATAGATGATAGTTGCCCTCACCGACGTGCCAAGAAATTCGGTGCTCATGTTGACTTCACAGGCCTGTGCTTTTTTATGATCCGATGCGTAGACATCGACCGGATGAATCACCGCTTCAATTTTGCTGAACTCAAGTTTTGCCTGATCCGGGCTACCAGTATGTTGTTCGCGAACATGAACTACGCCGTTGTGTAATGCAAATGAATCGGCATGAATTCGTAAGCCGGCCCCACGAAGTGCTTCATGAGGATAAACGGCTTGCTGTGGCGGCCCAAGCGGTTTGCGTTTATCAGAATAGTAATCAAACGACCAATCGTGAACTGAACCGGTTCGAAATTCAATCCCTCTCCATCCCAGGAGCTTAACCAGATTCACACCGTCAAGCGAAATTCCATGCCAGGCAAAATCCAGACGGTCACGGCGAACAGGAAATTTTGCGATGAACGCTCTGTCGGGATAATTAGGATGGTATAGTACCGTATCGATGAATAGCGATGAATCAAGTAGGTTAGCACGAACATTTTTCATCGAAAGGGTATAGAGGCTATCTTCAAGAAGATAGTTTACTTCAGGAACGTTGATGTCAATGCGATTGGAGAAAAATAAAAACTCCGCAGCGTGAGTAGTATCGCGATCAATCTTGAAATGCGAGATGCCGATCGACGCTCGTTCGATACGAGGAGGGTTCTTCTCCGTCGAGTCCGGCGGCATTGCGATCGTGATGTTATTGAGAATGATCGAATCGATCGAGACAACCGGGTGCTCGAGCGATTGGGCTAATTTAATAATCGTGCGTTTGGTAGTATCCTGAAGTTCAGGTCCGTTGCCTTTGCCGAGAGTGACGGTTGGCGTATTAAAATGAATGGCTGTAAGCTCAACTTTTTTGTCGAGTAATATTCGTTGCCAACTGATGCCGGAGAGCACAACGGAATCCATCGAGATACTATTGAGATAGACTCCATTCCCGACACTATCGAACCGGATACGATGGAGGTCAAACTTTCGGCAAATGAGTTTGCCACCATGGGATGAAATTTCTCCGAGCCGTAATTCGTACTGTCCGTTCGATGCGGTAGTGATGGCTTCGATAAAGCGTGGACGAACGACTTGATTTAAGAAGGAATCGAAAAAGAATAAAAAGAAAACGCTGACAGCAATGGTAATAAGTATGACAAGCGAGAGCAGGGAATAGACTATTTTTCTGAGGACTGAGGTGGGTTTTTTCATAGAAGGTCGATTACGTTTTTTTATTCAGTAATACGACAGTTGATAAGGAAATGGATTAGGATTGTGGAGCTGAGGGGACTCGAACCCCTCACCTTTTGAATGCCATTCAAACGCTCTACCAGATGAGCTACAGCCCCGGTTTTCAACTGCTTTCGCAAGTGAGGGCTGTTAAACGGGTTT
>DASTAO010000039.1:0-6813 GCA_035712525.1 Kapaibacterium sp. (SeqCode) | reverse complement strand
CATATACGACAAGAACAGAATCGTCTCCTTTCATTGGAGTTAATTATTCTATCTCTCCGAACTTTGCAGTAGGCGCTGTAGTCGGCAATAGTACGATCTTAACGGTAAGCCCTCAAACGGATGTAACGGCTGTTAATGGAGTGCAGAACGTACAGGTACATACCTACTCTACAAATTCGCATGAATGGTTTGCCCGTTTAGCGAGCCGTTATAGTGTGGCACTTGGTGGGAGTTGGAGTGTGGAAGGTTCAGCGGAAGGAGGTATGCTTTTAGGAAGCAAATCACCAATGGTTTGTTTCCAGTTATTAGGAAATCAAAGCTTGTCCGATGCGATCGATGTCCAATTTGGTGTACTTGGCTCTGGTGTCTGGACTTCACCGGCAGCAATTCAAACAGGAACAACCGATCAGAGCACAAATACCGATACGGTGATTGCCTATCGTACTCATAGCCAGACTGCACTAACGAAGATCTTTTCACCGGCACTTACTGCTCGATTCGGCTTGCAATATCGCTTTTAATGAAATGGTATAAGCACATATCGCTCGTTCTTCTGACAGTACTGGCATTCTCAGGCTGTCAGAATAATCTTATCGACGTTAACCCGCCGGTTGCGGGTACGGTGGATTCTTATGCCTGGAAAACAAACATACCCCTGCAGTACACTGTCGAAGCAAACAATACTACTTCAACAATTACTCTACAATTTACTAAAACGAACGAGCCGAATGAGTATTTGGTCAATCAGTCGATTAACGGCAATACATTAAGTTTGCATCTTGTCAGCAATCAGGATAGTATGTCGATATCCGGATTGAATCCGTATAGCGTCATACCGGTACCTCCTGATTATGTAATGACGAAAACGAAATTCGATACAAGTTTCCTATTCCCTAGTATCAAACATATTATTGGTGTCGGTTCTACGTTTGTGGCATCCGATTCAGTGAGTGTTTATTATCTTCGTGATAATCATTGGATTCGGTCGACCTCACTCCAGCAGCAGGTAACCGCTTTTTCACGATGGGGAATGTATGTTGCTGCCGCCACTAGTGGTGGAAACTTGTTTTTCTCTGCCGATTCCGGAAAGAACTGGACTTCCAGTGATGCCTTCGTCAAAAAGAATTGGTCAGGTACTATTACAGCATTATACTTTGATGGGGCTTCACTGTATTTTGCTGCAGGATCAACGATTTTTGTTCTTTCTCCTAACCAACAGCTAACCAATGCAGCAGGAGGTAGACATTTCTCTTCAGCTGTTACATCTATCGCTCGCTATATTCCGAATTCGAGCGATTCGCTATTGCTAATCGGGACTGAGTCTAACGGGCTTTATTATTACGTCCCCGGCGATTCGGCGCGACATTTTGAGTTTGGTCCGAAAGGAAATGAAGCTATTCATTTTATAACGACATCAACGGCGGCACAAACGATTGTTGTGGGTTCTTCGAGCGGGCTTTATTCTACATCGACACGCGATTCATTTGATTTTATCGATGCTCGGCAGTTTGTTCGTGGTATCTACGACGATAAGTTTTTTGTAATTGATAATTCAGGATTTCTTTACATTCTTTCTTCAGGCCAAGCTAATCCGTTCGCGTTGCCATCAGGGCTTAGCAGGATAAATGATATAGCTTCTTCCCTGGGAAGAGTGGAGCTTGTTTCCGATCAAGGTATTTATTTGAGTTCAAATTCCGGAAACGATTGGTTGCACGATTCCACCCTTGCGCTACAGAAAATAAATAGCACTACCATTGCCAGTTCTATGCATCTACTGGTACAGGCATTAGATACCGGAAAGGTATGGCATGCCGGTACATTGGAATTTGGCGGAAAGTTGTTAGACCTTACAGCAAAGGTCGTCGATTATTTTGATAGCATTAAGCTTACCAACGGTATCACATTCTCTTCTGTCTACGCCGTTACTTATACTCTTACCGATTCAGCAGGTCTAAGTCAAGTTACTTTTCCTGAATGGACCATTTATTATGCCAAAGGCGAGGGGCCGATTCTTATTGATGAGCGTAGAAGCGGCAAACTAGAAAGCCGAATATATCGTAGTACACGATAATAGCATTACTTACCATACTCATGATTTCAATTCAATTCATTAACCGAGGCGAGGACTCTCGGGCTTTGGTGCTTATTCATGCCTTTCCGCTATCAAGTATGATGTATAGGGAAACGGCTTCCATTATTGCCGAGCGGTTTCCATCGCTGCCCATCGTTCTTGTCGATATGCCCGGCTTTGGCAATGCGACCACATCTGCAAGTTGGACGATGTCCGAGGCTATGAACGACTTGCACGCTCAATTGCAAGACGATGATATAACCTCAGTGATCATCGGTGGTACTTCGATGGGCGGCTATGCCGTCTTTGCGTATTATAAGTTATTTCCTCAAGAATGCGCCGGACTTATTTTTAGCAATACCAAAGCAGAAGCCGACGATGAAAAAGCAAAACAGGGGCGAGAGGAATATGCCCAGGCGGTCGAAAAAGGCGGAGCAGTAGTAGCGGTTGAAAAGCAGCTCGATGCTCTTCTTGGCTCGACAACAAAGAGACAAAATACAGCGCTCTATGAACAAGTCAAAGATTGGATATTGGCAACAGATCCATCGGCAATTTCCGCGGCGTTACGGGCAATGGCGGTTCGGGAAGATTCGACAGCACTTCTTTCAACAATAACTTGTCCGACGCTCGTTATTTCGGCCGAAGAAGATACGGTAATGAAAGAAGAGGTAGTATCGGCGATTGCAAAGGCGATACCGAGTTCAGATTATCACCGCCTTAGTTCAACAGGGCATTTAAGCCCGCTTGAAGTCCCGAAGGAATGGGCCGACTTTGTTGGGGCTTTTATAAACGATAAGATTATTTGATCCCGAAATAGCGGGCCTCGGGATGATGGCAGATGATCGCAGTCGTTGATTGCTCGGGTTCGAGATGAAATTCTTCCGTTAAGGTAATATCGATTCTCTCCGGGCGAAGCAGATCGAATAATTTTGTCTGGTCTTCAAGATTCGGACAGGCCGGATACCCGAATGAGTATCGCGATCCTTGATATCCCTGACTGAATAATCGTTGGATATTCTCTGCATCACCAGCTGCGATGCCGAGCTCAAGGCGAACTATCTTATGTAAATACTCTGCTAAGGCCTCGGCAGTCTCAACTGATAATCCGTGAAGATAAAGATAATCAGCATACTGATTTGATTCGAATAGCTTTGCAGTAAACTCACTTGCTGTTCTTCCAACTGTTACAGCGCTGAGTGAGATGACATCAGGTTGATCTTGTGAGAATACTTTTTCTTTTGACCAGAAGAAATCACTGATGCAAAGCTCTTTGCCGTTCGGCTGACGGGGAAATGAGAATCGTTTATACTCAGTAAGATTGGAAAGCGTCAATTCGTTATTCCATTTTGAAAGAAGATCGTCCGTAGATACATCTTTCGGTTTTAAGACCACAACATCATCGCCTTCACTGTAGCAAGGGAAGTAGCCATACACTGCTTTCGGCTGCAGGATGCGTTGTTGCTTGCAGAGCAGTTTTAATTCGCTTAACTTCGGGCGAGCAACATCCTCGATAAGTTGCTTATGCTGCTCCATTGTTTTCTTACCTCGTTTGAGTTGCCACTGACCTCTGAAGAGAGCTACTTCATTCAAATACTCCCACACTTTGTCGAGTATCCACAGCTCGCGAAGTTCAACACCCCAAAACGGTGGTGTAGGTATGGAAGATAACGGCGCGACTCGTTCTTGCACTTTAGCGATCGTCGGAGCAGCAGCTACACTTGCTCCTCCAAGCCAGGGAAGATCAAGTTTTGCCAGCACCATCTTCGATTCTTCACCGGTCGCACTATCAAGTTCTTCCTCAAGCAGTTCTTCTTCGCTGACGGGTTGGTTATCTTGGGCACCTGGGATTACAGCATCCGGATACTTCAAGCGCTCCATAAAATGCAAACCATCGAATGCATCCTGGGCATAGGCAAGAGTACCACCATAAAGTGAGCGAAGATCTTGTTCGACAAATTTTCTCGTCAGTGCTGCGCCACCGAGAATGACTGGCATCTGCAAACCCCGGCCTGCCATTACTTCAAGATTCTCTTTCATGATGGCAGTCGATTTTACTAGCAAGCCCGACATACCGATCGCATCGGCTTCGCGATGATTGAATTCCTCAAGCATTTGCTCAAGACCGACCTTGATGCCTAAGTTATAAACGGTATATCCGTTATTCGTAAGAATGATGTCGACGAGGTTCTTTCCGATATCGTGAACATCACCTTTAACTGTTGCCAGCACCATTCTGCCTTTCGAGGTATCGCCGGCTGATTTTTCCATGAAGGGCTCGAGATACTTTACAGCAGCCTTCATGGTCTCGGCTGATTGCAATACGAATGGTAGCTGCATTTCGCCGGCACCGAATAACTCGCCGACGACCTTCATTCCGCCAAGCAGAATGGTATTAATGATATCTAAAGCGGGATAGCTCTTTAAGGCTTCGGAAAGATCGCTATCGAGACCGATCTTATCGCCATCGATGATTCGCTGCTTCAATCGCTCTTCGACCGAAAGTCCGGCGTAGGATGAAGACTCCTTCTTAACGGATTTTGCATCGGCGTAATGCGCCATGAATTCCGTAAGTGGATCGAAGATAAGTTTTCGGTCTTGAGTATCTGGCATAAAATAGAAAATCCCTGCGCCGAGTTGCGTCAGGGATTCGTACGAAACGATCCTATCGACGCTTTAGCAATTATTTACCGTGGCTGCAAGCTATCGGTCAAAGCACCACGAGGCTTACAACGGTATGGAGAGTGGGAGAGTTCTTAGGCTAACGTTATCGAACCAGCAAGAAGCGGCCCCTTGATTCCGAATCGCCTGTACTTAATCGAAGCGTTCTCGATCCGCTGGCGCCTGTGACCGACATGGTATGCTGGAATAAATTTTTCAATTGTGCCTTTGGAATGACTTCTTCCTGCTGCAGGACACCGGCGTTATCAAACACTTCGATATGAAGATCGGAATTCGGAATGGGATTGAAGGCTATGTCAATTGTGATTTCGGACCTTGTCGGATTCGGTACAATACCATTGATCGATATACTCGCGGCTCCATATTTCAAATAATTCGAAATCGTAGTGGTCCCACATTGGGAATCAAGAGTAAACGTGGTGATTGATTGCGGCGGACTTACTAGTGCAGCAGGCAAGCAATCGGCAGTATTTGCTGCATCGAATATTTTAAAGGCGAGTGGTTCGATCGTAGAGAACGAGGTATCAGTAAGGTATGCTTTGCAAATGAGGGTGCCTATCAACCCGGTATCGAGCTTCGTGGGTGTCGGAAAATCAATAACTATTATGACGCTATCATCTCCGAATTGCAAAGGTTGAAAGATAGCTCCAGTCAAGGCGCTTCCAGTCGGGTCAAAAGCTGTAACATCAAGCAGGTCCAAATTTAACCGAATGATAAATTCAATTCTGCTTACAGGAACGATGCTTGCGTCGAGCAGTGAGATCGGCACAGATATGGTACTTCCGGCTCTCCCGTTGAATGATAAGTTTGGTAATGTTAACCGTATCGGTACCGGGGCTATACCACTGCCTTGAAGCGTAATTGGGAAATCAACTACAGTGCCATCAGCTCTATGAACGTAGATATGGATCACCGCATCACGTAATCCGCCAACCTGCGGGGTAAAGATCGCAGTGAAGGTATGATCGTCGCCACTATAAAGCTTAAACGGAATAATAGGGGCTGTGGAATAATCGCTTTGGCCGACACCTTTGATTATAACAGAATCGACTGTCACAGAATCACAAGTAGTATTTGAGATCGAGAATGAAAAAGTCGTATCCTTGCAGGTAAGCACGCTGCCGAGAGTGACGGGTGTTACTGCTAATGCTCCTGCATCATTCGATCCGTAGGCTACGATCGGAATATCTACATTGCCGGTATTTGTATTTAGATGAAGTACGGTATTGAATGTGCCGATTCCCGGTGGATGGAATTGAACTCCAATTTTCACACTATCTCCCTGAAGCACCATCCGTTTGCTTACATCAGAGACAATATGAAATATAGAACTATCCAGTAAACTATCGATCGGTATTTCGAGGGTATCACATCCCGTGCTTACGATCGTTACTTCCAGCTCTTTCGTGAAGCAGATGGAGGTAGTATCGAATGCAAGCGAAGTTGGAGAATATTGAATGCTCGGTGTGCCTTCAGTCGTAATAGCAGTTATCGAAAACGTAGTATCGAATGGTTCGGTAACATAGGTTGAATGCACTGAAAGTGTTTTGGTAAAGGTACCCGGTACTGCAGACTTAAAGTGATAATGAATAATGATTGCTGAATCGATCGGAATTGTAAGAGGTAACGAAAATTTATCGAGTGCAAATGGGGGAGGAATATCAAGCGAGTCCAGCCGCAAAGGCTTGCATGAAATATTTCTTAGGATAAGATCGCCCTCGGCCGAATCGCAAGTGGTCGTAGTAAGAACCGACTTCAACAGCTTATATCCTCTACTCCCTGAGATCCCTTCACCGGTGAGAACGATCGTATCAAAAACAGCTCCGATCTGAATTACAGCATATCCTGACGAACTGCCGCCTTGGGTTGGCTTAAAGCGAAGGAGGTATTTTCTGGATATACCTGGGTCGATTATTGCCGGGGAGAACGAAGAAACAAGACTAAACGGCAGTGCGCTAACCGATAGCAAATTAAGATTCATCGGATAGCATCCGTTATTGGTGATCGTCAGAGTCCGTAAGGAGTCACCGCCGCAAATACTATTAGCCCCAAAGTCAAGAGAG
>DASTAO010000038.1:0-19240 GCA_035712525.1 Kapaibacterium sp. (SeqCode) | reverse complement strand
TTGCAGCACAAGCACTACAGTATTCTCAATGGTCTTTGCTTCGTTGAATTTCGGAAAGCCGGCTTTGAAGACAGATTCCGTATGTCCAAGGCGTTGCCAAAGTTCTTCAGCAAGATGCGGAGCGAATGGGGCCGTAAGCTTTATGAGTGTCTCTACGGCTTCTCTTGGCGCAGGAGCATCGGCAGGGATTTCATTGATGAGGATCATCATGGCGCTGATCGCCGTATTCAAACGAAGCGCATCGATATCTTCGCGGACTTTCTTGATCGTCTGATGCATCAATCGCTCAAGCGAATCGCTTAGTTCGATATCGGCAACCCGATTCGTTGCTTCGCCCTCATCATTAGCAACAAAACGCCAGAGGCGATTGAGGAAGCGATGGACTCCGGCAATACCTTTGGTATTCCAAGGTCCACCTTGTTCAAGCGGTCCAAGGAACATGATATACATTCTCAAAGTATCGGCACCGTATTCAGCAATGACATCATCCGGATTTACAACATTACCCAATGACTTCGACATCTTCGCCCCATTTTCACCCAGCAGCATTCCCTGATGGAACAATCGCTGAAATGGCTCGGGATGAGTTACCACTCCATGATCGAAGAGTATCTTATGCCAAAAACGTGAATAGAGAAGATGCGTCACGGCATGTTCGTTACCACCGATATACAGATCGACCGGCCCCCAGTATTCATCGGCTTCGATCGAGACTGGAAGCTCGGTGTTTTTCGGATCGGTATAGCGCAAATAATACCATGACGAACCCGCCCATTGCGGCATCGTATTCGTTTCCCGTTTCGCAGGATTGCCGGTTTCCGGATCGATCGTATTTACCCAGTCGGGGATGATAGAAAGCGGTGATTCTCCGGTGCCACTCGGGCTGTAGCTTTCTACTTCCGGTAGTGTAACCGGCAACGAGGACTCAGGCAATGCTTTTGCATATTCTCCATCTCCGTCATTTACAAAGATGATCGGGAACGGCTCGCCCCAATATCGCTGGCGAGAGAAAAGCCAATCGCGAAGTTTGTATTTTACCGAATGCTGCCCGATCTCGCGTTCGACAAAAAGCTCGATGATCCTTTCTTTTGCTTCGGCAGTAGGCAGGCCATCGATGAGTCCCGAGTTGATGGCTATTCCATCGTCCTCGAAAAGCTCCGATGTAGCAGTCGATGGATCCACCGGACGTACTACCTGTACGATCGGAAGCCCGAATGCTTTTGCAAATTCATTATCGCGGGTATCATGGCCCGGGACGGCCATGATGGCTCCGGTGCCATACCCAATTAATACATAATCGGCGATCCAGATCGGAATTGGTTTTTCCGTTGCAGGATTGATCGCATATGCGCCGGTAAAAACACCTGTCTTTTCTTTTGCAAGATCGGTTCGTTCAAGCTCGCTTTTAGTAGCGGCTTTTTGTTTGTATTCTTCGACTGTAGTTTTTTGCTCGGCAGTAGTAATAGCCTGCACAAGCGGATGCTCCGGAGCGAGTACCATATAAGTAGCTCCGAAGATAGTATCGGCACGAGTGGTATAGACGCGGATTTTTTCTTCGCGGCCTTGAATAGCAAAATCGATCTCCGCACCAGTGCTTTTACCGATCCAGTTGCGTTGCTGCTCGATGGTATGGTGTGGCCAGTCGAGCAGATTAAGATCTTCAAGAAGCCTATCGGCATATGCTGTAATTCGCAGCATCCACTGACGCATGTTGCGGCGAATGACGGTAAATCCTTTTTCTTCCTGCTCAGCGACTTCTTCGTTAGCGAGTACGGTACCAAGCTCAGGGCACCAGTTCACAGGCGCATCGGAAAGATAGGCCAACCGAAAGCCGGCGAGGATATCAGCTTTTTGCTTGGGCGAAAAATTCTCCCATTGCGATGAGCTAAACGTCTTAAAATCGTTAGGAAGCTGAGCCGGAATAAGCGACGAGCCGTGACGTTCGAAATACGCTATTAAGTCCTCGATCGGCCGGGCGGCATTTGCTTTTTGATCGTAGTAAGAATTATAGATCTTCAGGAAGATCCATTGTGTCCATTTAAAATAACCAGGATCGGTCGTATCGATCTCTCGTGACCAATCGAACGAATACCCCAACATCGAAAGCTGGCGTCGGAAATTCTTTATGTTTTCTTTCGATGCTGCCAGAGGATGGAGTTTATTTTTAATGGCATATTGCTCAGCAGGCAGGCCAAAGGCATCCCAGCCGACCGGATGCAGGACGTTAAAGCCGTCCATGCGTTTGAAACGAGCAACGATATCCGAAGCAGTGTAGCCCACCGGATGTCCCATGTGCAAACCGGCACCAGACGGATAGGGAAGCATATCCATTACATAATATTTCGGCAGATTCAAATTCAATTCTGCCTTATTGGGCTCGGTCGTTGCCCAGTGTTGCTGCCACTTCGGTTCTATTTCTGAAAACGGATATGCCATTCGTGCTTATTGGTACAATGTAGTATGTACTTAGGGATTTAGGCAATGTCAAAGTTCCCTATATGATGAAAAACTAATACGTAACGTGGATTTGTTATCGCAACATCAACGCGAATAACTCGTACTTTCTCAAGAACATCTACCGATATCGATCTTGCGCCGACCGTTCGTTTTTTTTCTTTTTTGCATTTTAACAGCAAGCAAGCCATTTGCCCAGGCTCCGGTCGGTTCGACGTATTTTGGAAAACCGGCCTCAGTCGAACTAACCGAGGATGAATTCTCCCACTCCGACCCTCCAACGCTTTCATTCTTCCACGATTCAAAGATCCTGCAAAAACTTGAGGTAGTAAACAATACTGAATTTCCTACGGCATTCACGCGGATATTTTCGTTACGGTCATTTCACCGAGGGCAATTGTTAACTGCGATCGAACTACTCCGAGCAGAATACGATAAGGCACCTCGCTCTGCAACTATTGATGAAACAAAGCTGCTTCACGGCCTTGAAGTGCTTTCTCTTGGCTTGCCATCAAGCATCAGAGAAGCTTCGGATATTTTTACAACGGTTAATAGCTCTGGGTTGCGCTCCGAACCGGAAATACTGGCAGAATATTATTTTTGGAAGGCAGAAATTTTTAGAGCACTCGAGAAGTCGCGACTGGCCCTTGAGTATTACGATAGCTTACGGGCTATTCCATATCACCTATATCTCTATGACGAAGCTACCTATCGTAAAGCAGAGTTGGAAGAAGAGTTATTGCTTACCGAGGAGGCAAGGTTGGATTTCGATTCTATCTCACCTCCAATAAAAACTACGGCCTACTCGGTGCTAGCTGCATTTCGCTCGGCTTCGATCCTTCGGATGCAAGGAAAGTATGTAGCATTAGAGTCCCGTCTTCCGGTTATAGAATCCTTACTTGAAGTTACTCCATTTAAATCCCATGTACAAGACAGGGTATACCATTCGTTCTTGGATAGCTCCATTCAGGATCCGGGCTTGCGAGTGAATCACACCGTTGCCAATCATTATGTAGGCTTTTCAACGTCATATCTTACGCCGTTTCCGGAATATTATACGGCGTATTACTACCTGTTGAAGGCATCTGCTCATTCGGGAATGGGGAAGTATGATTCTGCCATTGTTGCGTTAACCCAAGCGAAGGAAGCGATCGGCGCCGATAGCTTAGATGAGCGGTATGGCGGTGTTAGTTTAAGAACCTATGCCCTGCATCAGATAGAATTCGAGCGCGGGTGGGCAGAGCTTTCACGTGGCAATAATAAAAAAGCGGCTGAGATATTTTCGGCTTTAAGTAAAGACAATGATGGCGATGGCGCATCGTTATCCTCCTCACATCAAAATCAGGGTATAACCGGTACGTTCTATCATCGTGACGACACTCTGAAAGTATCGGATGGTTCTTCAGTAAAGTCGCAATCGCAGATCTATGACGATATTCCGAGGAGAGCAAAATTTTATCAGGGGATAGCATTATTTCGCGACGGGAAGTTATCAGAGGCGAAAGAAATATTAACCGAGTTATCTCAGGATGAGACAGCGATCTACTCGGATAAAGCGAGATATCATTTAGCGCTTACGGAATTTACGGCGAAGGAGTTTATCAGAGCTCAGGCCCTACTCGAACCAATTGCTAAACGGCGCACTCGCGCCGGGGTATATGCCGCCATATTGCTCGGCGATATTAACTATCGCCGCTCGACCTATGCAAAAGCCGCCGATTATTTTAGCTTTGCCCTTGGAAATCTTTCGGCATACGATACGACACTGATCGCACTTAGCTCACTCGAACGAGGCCTGTCATTAATGCCGCTTAATGCTTCGAATGAAGCAATGAGCGATCTGCGCCGATTTGTCGCGCTGTCAAAACCAAATGCACCGGGACTTGAAGAAGCATTATTCTGGCTTGGACGGGCATATCTGAAGAATGATAGCAACGAAGCCGCAAGAATTATTTTTAAGCGCCTCATTACTGAATTCCCAAATACCGATCGGCAGATCGACGCCAAGTATGGGTATGCCTGGGCACTATTCCGAAATGGAAACTATCAGGATGCGGATAAGTCATTCGCACGAGTAATGCAGCTTGATTCGATCACCCGCTACGCCTATGATGCGTTATCCCGCCGAGGTGACGCCGCCTACGCCGCCGGGACGATCCAGAAAGCAGTAAAGATCTATAATGTAGCCGTCGATAAGCCTACATTCGACGATTACCGTACTGCGCGCTCCATGTTCCAGCTTGGGGTGTTACGAATGAGAGCCGATAGTGCTCGCTCGGCGATCAATGCGTTTCAGTATATTATTAATAAAGTTTCTAAATCCGATCTGATCGACAGGGCTTATTATAATCTGGCCGTTGCCGCCTACGGGATTAAACTTACCGATCGCGCTAATGAGGCCGTTGCAACATTATCGAAAAAATATTCTGCCTCGGCGTTTGCTCCGAGAGCATTGTTCTTGCAAGCAGGCGAACGAGATCATGATGGCGACGCAAAAGGCGCTTATCAATCGTATCGCAAATTGATAAGCTCTTATCCCGATGCACCAGAATTTCGCCCGGCGCTCTTCGGGGCGCTCGAATCACTTGTTGAATTAGATCGCAGGAGCGATGCCATTGTTCTTGCCGATTCATTTTACAGCAAATATTCATCGGCCCCATTTGCTTCGCGATTGCTTTATAAAAAGGCTGAGATCGAATTCGATGCCGAGCGATATAAAGAGTCACGAAAAACATTTGAGCGATTTACCGATGTCTATGAAAAAGACACACTCTATCCGAATGCCAGAGTTATGATCGGCAAAGCGATTGTAGCTTCCGGTGGTTCAAGAAGCGAAGCCCTTAAGATCTTTGAAGATGTGACCGAACGATATGCTTCGAGCGATGCGGCTTCATTTGCTTATCTTGAACTTGCCCGGCTTGCCAAGAAAGATGAGCCAGTGCGAGTGCCTGAATATTACACTAAAGCATTTGCCATGAATTATTATTCTTCCGATGCAGCACCTCAGGCAATGCTCGAATATGGGAAGTATTGGAAGGAATCGAATCAGGATTCGGCAACGGCTATCTTCGAAGAATTAACCAAACGATATTTATTAGAAACGTCTGTCGGAGCTAAAGCGCAGCTTGAGATCATTTCGAACCTGTTATCATCGGGCAACAAAACTGCTGCCATATCAAAGCTTGAGAATATTGTAAAAGCTCATGAAGGCGACGCCATTGGAATTTCCTCCACATTTCAGCTTGCTGACCTTCAATATCAAAGTGGTGCATTCAGGAAAGCCCTCGAATTATATAAGAAGCCATTGGATTATGACCTAACGAACGAGCAACTTGCCATATGCTACATCGGCGGAGCTAAATGCTATATCAAGCTCTCGCAGAAAAAAGAGGCGATCCAGTTGTTTCGTAAAGTTGGAAGCTTACGAGGCATTAGTAGTTCTCGGAGAGAACAGGCTCAAGAACTGTTGAAGCCGCTGTTGCCAAAAAAGAAAAAGAAATAAAAAAGCGCGGTTAGTACCGCGCTTTGGTTGACAGAATTAGTTACACTTTTGGTGGGGGCGGATCAACACCCCTCCAACCGTTTGCCGTATTGATCTCCGCTCCATTCATTTTTGCATAGAGAAATAACTGCATCTTATAAGCAGCAAGGTATTTCAGGGTTGCATTAATGAGCGCTTCGAAGAGTATCACTTCCGTACCCCAGGGATGAAGTGTTTTCATCGTCATGAGATCAGCATCGGTGATCGGTGCCAAAATTTCTCTGACTTTATGCTTCTGGCCTTCGAGCTCATCATGGAAATCAGCACGGCCAAGAGTTAGTTTTTTATCGCGAAGTTCTCGCATCGGAGGAATATTCTCCGGCGTCCATCCGCCTTTGACGTATGCCCCTAAGCTAGTCTCCGAAATATAGGATAAATATTGCAGCAACTCAATAGTGCTGCGCATATTATCCCGTGGATGAAAATCCCAGGCACTTTCCGGTAATTTTTTTACAAGATGTTGCACGACCGAAAGCTCGTGCACCATCGCATCTTCAAGGTATTGTTTTATGGACATTATTTAATTTGAGGATACTTGCTTTTTACCACCACCTGCGCCCCGGATCTTCCACCATGATTGGTTAAAGCCCGGACGGACAGAATTCCAACTTACATTATCAAAGCGATCGATCCAGACAGCTGGATTTTCCGGTACCCATAGCAGGCAATTGCCCTGATCTTCATAAAAAACCTCCTGGAATTCCTTCTGCAATTCGATGCGCTTCGTTTGATCGAATTCCGAGCGAATGCTCTCTAACAATTTATCTGCGCGGGGGCTGGCATAATAGCTATAGTTCGAACCGCGATTCTTCGCCTGTGACGAATGATACAACTGATAGTTATCGGTTTCATATGGGTCATTTTGCCATGAACCGTAGGCGGCATCGAAATTATGGTCACGCAAGCGATCGAGGAATACAGCCCATTCGATCGTCTGCACTTCTGCTTTAATGCCAACTTTGCGCATCGCTTCGGCAATGATAAGCAGTACCTGCTTGCGGACTTCGTTATTAGCATTCGTCAGGAAGGTAAATTCGAACGGTACCGTTTTCCCGTCGATCTTTTTATCGAGGATACCGTCACCATCGTGATCGGCCCAGCCGGCGCTATCGAGCATCTTTTTGGCGAGTAACGGATCGAATGAAATAAGTGGCATATCCGATTTGTACTCTTTTCTCCAAAACGGAGTAGGGGACTGAGTCGGCTTAGCTAATCCGAATAGTACTTTATCAATAATAGATTTGCGATCGATCAAATGAGCAAGTGCCCAACGAACTTTTACATCGGAGAAATACGGGCGTTTTAAATTCCAATTAATGAGCACATACGAGCCAAGTGGGAAAGTCGTCCGCTTAATAAATGGCTGCTTAAGGGTATCGATCTTTACAAAGTACGGCGGCTGAATGAAATAAATGACATCAATGTCCTTAGATTTCAAAGAAGTAACCGCAGCATTCCAATCGGCGATCAATTTGTAGATCAACGTATCTGGATGTACTTCACCCAATGGAGAATTGCCTTTATTGGAGTAATTCGGATTGCGTTTGAGAATGATCTGATCGTTAGATCTCCATTCAGCTAATTGGTACGGGCCAGAACCTTGAATATATTGCGGTTCTCTTCCAAGCTCAGGCTTGATCATCCAATCAGCAAATTCGCGCATTGCCGGATTTGTTTTCAGGTGAGCGATCTTTGCGCTATCGAGATTATCCGGGTTGCCGCCCTTTTCGATGATCGCAGCAATATCATCCCACGAATATTGATCGGTAAGTCCTTTCGGGTCGAAAATGTGCTTCGGTAAGATGTATAAGTTATCCCCAAAAATCTGCTCCTTTGCAAGGAAGTAGGGCTTTGACATGGTGAAGCGAACGCGATATGGGTCTCCATCGATAAGCTCGGCGCTATGGACGCCATCGACATAGTTACGCTTCTGGGCAGAATAGGTGCTCAACGGATTTTTGAGAGCCTTTAAACTGAAGATGACGTCGGCACCAGTTAGCTCATGGCCGTCGGCAAACTTTACGCCTTTGCGTAATCTAAAATCATAGGTAAGGTGATCGGCCGATTCGACCGGCATGGAGTCGGCAAGCCAGGGGACTGTGACTTCTGAAGTAACCGGATCGATGCGCAGGAGACGTTCGAAGATCTGTTCTTCGACATACGTTTCATCAGCACCCGTAGAATTCTGAGGATTTAATCGTTCGAGTTCATTGAGAATATGTTGTACAACCCTATTGGATGTCGAAAGCTGGCCTGCACTACCGCTGCCTTTCCCTCCGCAACCATATAGAGCGAGGGTGCTCGCAAAAAGAAGAACGACTAAATACTTCAAATTTCTGTTCATATTCTGTAGGGTTGAAAGGTTGTACAATACAACCAACCGCAATTTTAGTTCAATATCGTAACCATGAAATATTTTCTCATCAATATCCACTATATCAAACCGCTCGATGCTGTTGTCGAAGTAACTCCGGAGCACCGGGCCTATCTTAAGACGAAATACGATGCCGGAATATTGTTATTCAGTGGGCCGAGAGTGCCAAGAACGGCTGGAGTGTTATTTGCGAAAGCTGAAGATGCCTCAGTAATAGAGGATATGATCGCTGCGGATCCCTTCAAAATAAAAGAGATAGGGGATTATGAAGTGATCGAGATCGCTCCGGCAATGTGGGCGGAACAATTGAAGCCTGTATTCGAATAACGGTGGTAGTACATGCAGTGGCGCGGACTCTTAGTCCGCGAGCCAATGGATATTCTAATGCTTGATACAAAACAAGGTCTCGAAGATATAACTTCGGAGTTCCATATCCACCTCAGAAATCTGCCGCACTGGCAGATCGGTGGCTATACTTATTTTGTCACCTTTAGATCGGAATTAGGAAATTTAAGTAACGACTGTTTAATGATCGTCAAACACCATATCCTTTTCGATCATAAGCGCAAGTATAATCTTCTATTTGCTGTTATTATGCCAGACCATGTGCATTTATTAATTGTGCCGATCGAACGATCTCCGGGAAAATGGTATAACCTTGCAGAAATAATAAAAGGTGTTAAAGGTTCGAGCGCAATAAATATTAATAAGCTCTTAAACAGGACTGGTACTGTTTGGCAAAGTGAATATTTTGATCGGATGATAAGAAATGAGCAAGAGCTATTCGAAAAATGGCAGTATATGTGGGACAACCCACTGAAAAAAGGATTAGCTGATTCGGCAAGTGAATATTCATTTTATGTAAGGCCGGAAGAAAAAGATTCGTTTATATTAACTCGCGCGGACTAAGAGTCCGCTCCACTGTATAATATGCCAGAGACTCTTCAAACCGATTACCTCCGCCCCGAAATAGCTAGCTCACTTGGCAATATGGAAATTGTTGCTCGCTTCGTTGTCGAAGGGTTTATTACCGGACTCCATAAATCACCATACCATGGCTTTAGTGTGGAGTTCGCGGAGCATCGGCCTTATTTGCCTGGCGATAATATCCGAAATATTGATTGGAAGCTGTTCGCAAGAACTGATCGCTACTACGTTAAGCAGTTCGAAGAAGAGACTAACTTAAAAGCTCATATCGTCGTCGATGCCTCGAAGTCGATGAATTATATGAGCGATACGAAGCATATTACTAAGTACCGATATGCGACGATCCTTGCCGGTGCTTTGGCTTACCTACTAACCCGTCAGCAAGATGCCGTCGGGCTTGCGATATTTGATGAAACGCTGAGGACGTTTTTTCCGGCACGGCTAAAGGCAAGTTATCTGAGAGAGATGCTTCGAATTCTTCAGACGGCGGAGCCTTCGCATAAAACAAAGACCCAGACAGCGCTTCGTACTGTACTAGAGCGAATTAATCGTAGGGGACTTGTCATAGTCATTAGTGATTTTCTTGATGATCCGCAGGAAGTCATTACCGCATTAAAATTACTTCGTAACAGAGGACACGAGGTTATCGCTTTCCAAGTGCTCGATCCAGTTGAGCGAACCTTGGCACTCAATGCCAGCGACGCAACGATCTATGACAGCGAAACCGGCGAATTCATAAAGACCCAGCCTTATCAATTGCAGGAAAATTATAAGAATGCGGTCGAAGCATATCTCGAAGAACTAAGAAGTTCTCTTGCCAATGAGCGTATTGACCATGTCGTTCTCGAGACAACTACCCCATTTGATAAGGCATTAACAGAGTATTTTTATAAGAGACAGATGATGGGATAATGGTGTTATTCCCGCTCGATTTCTCACTAATAACCTTCTAAGACTAATGTTTCGTATTGAAAAAGACACGATGGGTCCGGTCGAAGTACCGGCTGATAAATACTGGGGTGCCCAAACCGAACGCTCGCGCAACAATTTTAAGATCGGCGGTCAGACCATGCCCGCTGAGGTCATTCAGGCCTTTGCCATCTTAAAGAAAGCAGCCGCCGAAGCCAATTTCGAACTTGGGGTATTGCCAAAAGAAAAATGTGAGATCATCGGAAAAGTCTGCGACGAGATGTTAGCCGGTAAGCTCGACAGCGAATTTCCACTTGTTGTGTGGCAGACAGGCTCCGGTACTCAGTCGAATATGAATGTCAACGAAGTAGTCGCCAATCGTGCTCACGTTATCATGGGCGGCAAGCTCGATGATGAAAAGAAATCGATCCATCCGAACGACGATGTAAATAAATCGCAATCATCGAACGATACTTTCCCGACGGCAATGCATATCGCAGCTTACAAGCTCATTGCAGAGCATACGCTCCCCAACATAAAGTTGCTTCGTGATACACTCGATGCGAAAGCGAAAGAATTTGCGAATATCGTCAAGATCGGCCGGACACATCTTATGGATGCAACGCCGCTGACGCTTGGCCAGGAGTTTTCCGGTTACGTTTCGCAGCTTGATCATGGGATGCGGGCAATTAAGAATACTTTTGCGCATCTTTCAGAACTTGCCCTTGGTGGATCGGCTGTTGGTACGGGGCTTAATGTTCCGAAAGGCTATGATGTTCTCGTTGCAAAGAAGATTGCTGCTTTAGCGGGTCAACCTTTTATCACTGCTGAAAATAAATTTGAATCTCTTGCCTCGCACGATGCGATTGTCGAGACCTCAGGTGCATTAAAGACCGTGGCTGTTAGCTTGATGAAGATCGCTAATGATATTCGCTTACTCGCTTCAGGTCCTCGTTGCGGCATCGGAGAAATTCTTATTCCTGAAAATGAACCGGGTTCTTCGATCATGCCGGGTAAAGTAAACCCGACCCAATCGGAAGCCATGACGATGGTTTGTGCTCAGGTCATCGGTAACGATGCTGCGATCACTGTCGGAGGCATGACCGGTCACTTCGAGTTGAATGTCTTTAAGCCGGTGATGATCTATAACTTGTTAATGTCAGCGCGACTTATCGGCGATGCTTGTAATTCTTTCAATGAGCATTGCGCGGTTGGTATTGAGCCGAATATGCCAGCCATCAAAGAAAATCTTGAGAATTCGTTAATGTTGGTGACGGCACTTAATACTCATATTGGGTATGAAAATGCTGCTAAGATCGCAAAGAAAGCTCATAAAGAGAATACTACCTTGCGTCAGGCCGCCATCGGGCTTGGCCTATTGACCAGCGAACAATTCGATGAATGGGTGAAGCCTGAAAAGATGGTCGGTGGGCTGTAAACCACTCTGTAACATCTCTTGCTCAATACCGTTGTAAATTTGTAGCGTGAACGAAGACTTGCACGACGAGCACGGCTCCGAAGAGCACCACTATGATGGCCATGATGACGATCATCATGGCTACCCGTTTGAACGCGGAACAACGCCGTGGGAAAAGCTCATAGCAAAGCTAAATAAGCACAAATTACTTATTGTTCTGATCTTCATTTTTGGGGTTTGCCTGCCAATCCTCATTTATGAAGTGCTGCAGGGCGTTCCGACGCTCGATCAGCTCGAGAATCCCCATCCTGAGCTTGCTACTCGTATCATTAGTGCCGATGGTATTCCGCTCGATCAGTTCTATATTAAGAACCGGACCACTGTAAAGCTTCGGGAAGTACCAAAAGCAATGATCGATGCGCTCATTGCGACTGAGGATCGGGACTTCTATAATCACTGGGGTATGAATGTCGGCCGAACGATAAAATCGCTTTGGACGGATCTTGTTACCTTAAGCCCGAAGCAAGGAGCAAGTACTATTACTCAGCAGCTTGCTCGTAACCTCTATCTTTCACAAGAGAAAAGTGTGCTTCGCAAAATGCGCGAAGCTGTCAGTGCGGTGCAGATCGAGCGAACCCATACGAAGAATGAGATCCTTGAGATGTATCTCAATGTCTGCTATATGGGGCGTGGTGCTTATGGCGTATCGGTTGCCAGCCAGGTGTATTTCGGAAAAGATGTTTCGAAGCTTACCCCGGCACAGTGCGCCTTTTTGATCGGGATATTGAAGGGCCCTGAAAATTACGATCCTGAAGATAATTATGATCGTGCTATCAATCGGCGTAATCTTGTGATCGAAAACATGGTCGATGCCGGATATCTTGACGAAAAGACCGCGACAAAATATAAACAGGAAAAAATAAAGACTGTCCCTTCAAAAGTCTATCAAGGAATCGCTCCGCACTTTGTTGAAATGATCCGCCAGCAGTTGCAGAAACTTCCGGAGATCGCCGGCAAGTATGATTTTTACCGCGATGGATTAGTTGTCTATACGACACTCAACTTCGAAATGCAGAAGGCAGCCAATCGGGCTGTCGATGAGCATGTAGCCGAATACCAGAAGAACATTGTCGATAAGCGATGGAATTGGAAGCAACATAAAGAGGTGCTTGATTCGATCGTTGCACAGGCTGCCCGTAATGCACCGGATGTGAAAGCGCTGGAAGACGATAAAGAGCGCGTCAAACTTGAGCGAAAACTTCAGGCCGATCAGAAATTTATCGATAGCGTAAAAACAGCTGCACTTCGGATGCAGGCAAGTCTTGTTTGTCTGGATCAGCGTACCGGACAGATCTTAGCAATGGTCGGGAGCTCAAATTACCGTGAGCATCGCTATGGACTTAACCACGTTACCCAGATCATTCGTCAGCCAGGCTCCTCGTTTAAGCCGATCGTTTATGCAAGCGCCTTCGAGAAAGGCTATACCCCTGAATCCCCGGTTTCGAATGAAGCTATCTCAATGCCGGATGGGGCAGGAAAGACTTGGTCACCTCATAATTTTGCCGGCGAGGCAGTAGGTGGGAGTATGACGATCAAGTCTGCGCTTCAATGGTCAAGCAATCTTGCTGCTGTCCATACGATTCTTGAGCTTACGAGTATTCAGGATGCCGTTAAGATGGCGAAACGACTTGGTATCAAATCGAATATCCCTGCGGTGCCTTCTATCGCTCTTGGCGCTGCCGATGTTCAACCTCTGGAGATGGCAAGCGCCTATTCGACTTTTGCAAATGATGGCGTACGGGCAACTCCATTTGCCATCCTCCGTATTGAAGATCGTAATGGTAAAGTTATCTACCGCTCGAAACCCGAATTTGATTTGGTCTTCGAACCGAAGATCGCTCAGATGATGACGATCTGTTTGCAGAAAGTCGTCAATGGTGGTACTGCTACATCCGGTGTCGGGAGATTTTTTAATTACCCTGCTGCTGGTAAAACTGGCACGACGCAGAATTATGCCGATGCCTGGTTCTGTGGGTATACTCCACATTTTACTGCCGTTGCCTGGGCCGGCTTTGACGATAAACGAATTACTTTTATCGGTGCTGATGGCCAGGGTGGACGCGCAGCTGCGCCGATCTGGGGACGCTTTATGAAGTATTCGTATGAAGCGCTGAAACCGAAGATCATTTATTTCAATACCAATTGGAATGGGGTAGTACCAGTCAGTGATTCGGGAAGGGCTGATTCATCTGCGATCCAAACCATTCCTCCTGCCGAACCCAAGAAACAAGATGATGGCGGCGGCGAACATCAGGAACTGCCACCGGTAATTATTCCCCCACCGCCGAAGAACTAAGAACTGCTGCGTTCAATTATTTCTCTGTCAATTATTGTTAGAACCCTTCGATGGAGCAGCAATATCAAGTAACAGCCCGAAAATGGCGTCCGCAACGGTTCGATGAAGTTGTCGGTCAGGATCATGTAACCCGTACATTAAAGAATGCCATCAAAGAAGGCCGCCTTGCTCATGGATATCTCTTTACGGGTCAGCGCGGATGCGGGAAAACAACGGTTGCTCGTATCCTTGCTAAAGCGATCAATTGCCCGAATACTGCTAAGAACGGTTACGAGCCGTGTAATGAATGTGAAATCTGTAAATCAATAACGGGTGGTACCTCGATGGATGTCGCTGAGATCGACGGCGCCTCGAATAATGGTGTCGAGGATGTTAGGGCGATGCGGGAGAATGTAAAGTATCCTCCGCTGCAAGGGCAATATCGCGTTGTTATCATCGATGAAGTTCACATGCTTTCACCCAGTGCTTTTAATGCTCTGTTAAAAACACTTGAGGAACCCCCGCAGCATTTAGTATTTATCTTTGCTACCACAGAAGTTCAAAAAATTCTTCCAACGATCCTTTCGAGAACCCAGCGTTACGATTTTCGGAGAATGCAGATCGATGAGATCGTGACTCGCCTCGGACTTATTGCAAAGAACGATAAGATTAAAGCCGATTCCGATTCACTTCTGTTAGTTGCAAAAAAAGCCGATGGCTCGATGCGCGATGCCCAGAGCATTTTCGATCAGGCTGTTGCTTTTTGTGGAATGAACCTCGAAGGGAAAAAACTTCGCGAAGCGCTGAATCTCATCGATACAGAATTTTTCTTTGAGTGTACCGATGCTATCAAAGAGCACGCCACCTCAAAAGCATTTGGGTTGGCGACAGAAGTTGTTACTCGCGGCTACGATGTTGAAGAATTTATAAATGGATTGCTTGATCATCTCAGGAATTTCCTGACGGTTATTGCTACCGGCAAATCGGAATTGATCGAAGCGGTTAGTCACGAGCAGGAGCGTTATGGCGCTGACGCGAAGTCCTTTAGTGAGGGGGATATTCTTCGTCTGACGCAGATTGGGTTTCGTTCACTTGAACGATTGAAGTCTTCGCACTCTCCGCGGATCGTTCTTGAATTAATGCTTGTCGAGATGACCTTGCTCGATCGGGCTATCGAGATTCGTTCATTACTCGATGAGCTTAAGGGATTAAAAGGGGAGACACTTCCAGGTACCCCTGCAACTAACTCGACACCTCCATCTTCACCTAGTCCAAAAGTTACTCCGCGGCATTCGCCTTCGATCCAGGCAGTTGCCGGGACAAATGCCGTTCCAGTTATCGCAATGGCTTCGGCAGATATTTCGGAGATCACCGAAAAGTGGGGGGAGTTTATTGCTTCGGTGACGGCCACAAGTATCCCGTTCAGAATGATCGAGGACGATATTGAATTTGGTGAACTTCGCGGGACGACGATCGAGATCGTTGTTTCAAAAAAGCATTCGGATGAGACATTCGCCCGCAATAAAGAAAAATTCTTAACGCACCTACGCCAATTTTTCGGCAACACCTCCCTCGGCTACGAGATAAAAAAAGTTGAAAAGAAAATAACTGCTCAGCCGAACTATAAAGAGACAAAATCAGCCACTGCTGAAAAAACTTCTTCATCTATACCGCCCTCCATAACGATAGATGATGGAGTCGAGCGCAGCGAATTAGAATTAGCGCTGATTAAGGAATTGGGTGCTATGCCGTTGTAACTGTCGGAATCTCGATCCTTAGAGATTAAAAAGATTAAGGTCTCGACTATTTCCGTCTCAACTTCGCCACGCACTCAATATGCCAGGTCTGCGGAAACATATCTACCGGCTGCAGGGCAAGCACTTCATATTTTTCGCTTAGCAGTTCCATATCTCTTGCCTGCGTAGCCGGGTTGCAACTGATATAGGAAATGCGCTCCGGAGCAAGCTCCAATACTTCTGCAACGACATCCGGGTGCATTCCACTTCGCGGAGGATCGATTATCATTACAGTCGGCTTTTGATATTTCGAAATAATGTCAGGGCTGAGCAACACTTTCCGTAGATCGCCGGAAATGAATTCCACGTTCGAAATTTTATTTCGCTCGGCGTTGGCATTTGCATCGGTGATCGCCGCCTCGACCATTTCGATCCCAAGTACCGATTTCACTTTCGGAGCAATGAACAAGCTAATGGTACCAGCCCCGCAATACAAGTCCCAAAGGATATCGTCTTGCTGTAACTCTGCGTATTCTTCAGCAATGCTATAGAGTATTTCTGCCTGGGGTGTATTGGTTTGAAAAAAACTATTAGCAGAAATTTGATAATTCGGAGCACCGATCGAATCAGTGATATATCCCGGGCCAAAGATAATATGTTCTTTTTCTCCGGCAGCAACCTGGGCGCGTTTTCCGTTGATGTTATTGACGAGTGTTGTTACCTCCGGCAGTTCTCGATGGAGTAGCGCTGCATATTTTTGAATTATCTCTTCATCGTATCGTGATGTGACCAGATTCAGCATCATCTGCCCACTATGAAAACTATTGCGAACCACGAGAAATCGCAATAACCCATCAGGCATTTTATCCGGATCGTAGGTATGAAGGTCTTGGTCTCGGGCAAAGTCACGGGTAAGATTCAGCGCTTTTGTTACGAGGGGATGGCAGATATAACATTCTTCGATATCGAGAACCCGGTCGTATCTTCCCGGAATATGAAGGCCCAATGCAAAGCGATCCTGAACATCACCTCCAGCGATCTCTTCGTCGGTCAGCCATCTCGAATCACTGAAAGAGAATTCCATTTTATTGCGATAATAGAATTCTCGTTCACCGTTTCCTTTTGTGGGTAGTACCGGTGGGTCGGATAGTTTACCTATGCGTTCGAAGAGATCACGAACTTGTTCGGTCTTGGCCTGGAGCTGGGCGACATACTCGATATGCTGGATGGCGCAGCCGCCACACACACTAAAATATTGGCAGATCGGTGATCGGCGTGAAGGGGAGGGAGTAATGACCTCAACTAACTTAGATTCGGCAAACCGGCCTTTGGGCTTTACGATCTGTGCCCGGACCGTTTCGCCTGCAAGTGCTCCCTCTACAAAAACGACATACCCATCCTCACGGCGGGCAACGGCCTTGCCTTCAAAGGCAAGCGAGGTCGTTTCGAGTTCGAGGATATCGCCGCGGTTTGGCTTGGGCAATAGTTGTAATTCAGTATCGGTCACGAATTCTACCGGAATAATGTTAGTTTAGTAGTTACTTATTTCACGAAGCTTATCATATGAAGCTATTGAAGTGTTCCCTGTTTTTGTTTTTTATTGTTTCAACCGTTTCTGCATCCTTAGCTCAGCCGAACATTGCGGTCGATTCAACCCGTTGGCGCGATGAGGATATATATACCGGGGATGCGTCCCACACAATTCCTCCCTATAATTGGATCGGTGGCGGTTTTGTCGCCGGTGGGTTATTTGCCGACCTCAGTTCGCTCAACAAAAATATTGCGCAGCCCTTCATTCACCAAGATCTTCCTTCTACGGTTGTGATGTTTGGCGGCCAAGGATTTATCCCGTTTCCGTGGGTGAAGAATTTAGTCATCGGGGGAGTCGGCATGAGTGGCCGCAGCCAGGTTTGCTGCGTACCTGATACCGCCTCGACCGGTCAGCCTGTGATGCGAACGCTTCGGTATTCGGTTGGATACGGCGGCATCTCACTCGATTATGCGCTACCGGTTAATATTTCCCGCTGCCATATTCTTGCCGGTATGGAGTTCGGATTAGGTGAAGTAAGTATCTACGCTAAGCAAGCGTACGATAGGCCAAGCTTTGACATCGGCGCTGAATTCGATCAACCGTCGGTAAATATTACGCACACCTATAGTGCCAGTATGTTCGTCTACAAGCCCCAGATCACATTCGAATGGGCACCACTTAGTTTTATGATGTTCAAAGCATCGGTAGCATATCAGGGCAGCTCGGTTAGTAGCTGGAAAGCCGATGAAGATGTCGAGCTCGGGACGACCGATAAGCTTGGCTCGATCAATGGATCGGGATTGATGGTAAATGCCGGAATATATTTAGGATTTTTTCAATAATATGTGGACAAAGACAACACAGCTATACGAAGGTAAAGCAAAAAAGATCTGGGCTGTCGAAGGCTCGGACGATCTTGTCATTCAGGAATTCAAGAACGATGCTACTGCTTTTAATGGCGAAAAGCGTGGGTCGTGGGGAAACAAAGGTACAGTAAATACTACGATCGCCTCAACGCTTTTTAAGTATCTTGAAGCTCACGGCGTTCGCACTCACTTTGTCGAGCAGCTTTCGGAAAATGAAATGCTTATCAAGAAGCTGACGATCGTACCGCTCGAAGTGATCGTCCGCAATCGTTCAGCCGGAAGTTTTTGTAAACGCTACGGAGCGAAAGAAGGAATAATTTTTACGACACCAACCTTCGAATTCTCCTATAAGCGCGATGATCTTGGCGATCCGCTTATCAATGAT
The DNA here is from genome assembly GCA_035712525.1 of Kapaibacterium sp. (SeqCode). GTDB lineage: Bacteria > Bacteroidota > Ignavibacteria > Palsa-1295 > Palsa-1295 > JAFDZW01. The sequence continues at coordinate 765 of DASTAO010000038.1, read as the reverse complement.
AGCCACGCCATGGCACTCGGACTTGCCGATGAAGCTGAGATCGCTTCGATCCGTACCTCGGCATTGCAGATAAATGAATTATTAAAGACTTTCTTTCTCGATCGTGGTATCGTCTTAGTCGATTTCAAACTCGAGTTCGGAAAACATCATGGCGAGATCCTCCTCGGCGATGAAATTTCTCCGGATACCTGCCGCTTCTGGGATGCGAAGACAGGGGAGAAACTCGATAAAGATCGCTTCCGCTTTGATCTTGGTAATGTCGAAGATGCATATGCGACGATGTTGGAGAAGGTTGTAGGATAAATTATTCTTTTGGGCAGGTCAGTTCTTTTGTGCTTTTTCCTAGGGTTGGAAAATGATGTACTATATTTGTAGATAACCGTCACCACATCAAACCGTCCCCATACCGTAGGTTTGCTGCTTGGTTTAATGCATCATCAATGAAAGGAAACATGATATGAAGTCCGTACTCTCTCTCTCTCTAATAGACTTAGAGGTTTTCGTTTACTAATGATTGGCGCACTGCAAATCCTTGCGTCGCTCCTATTGTATGCTCCTTGCAGGGCACAGAGTGATCCAGCCGGTGAATATAATTTCTCGCAAATGAGTGTTGCCGATGGCAGTGGCGACACTACAATAAATCTAAGAATGGATTGTTTAGCTGCTAACGGCTATGGGCAGTGGACATCTTCATTAAGCACCGGGTCTCCATCAAATAAGCCACAAAGTGGATGGATGCTGCTTGGGAATGCACTTAGAACGAAT
>DASTAO010000037.1:0-2928 GCA_035712525.1 Kapaibacterium sp. (SeqCode) | reverse complement strand
CAAAAGCTTTGACGGAGAATTATGGTTGGAAAATGTCCATATCTCCACCTATAAGGAAGGGACAACCTTTAACCATGAGCCGCTTCGTCGAAGGAAGCTCTTACTTCATAAGAAAGAACTTTCAAAGCTTGCTCCGAAGCTCGCCACGAAAGGTATCACGATGATACCCCTTTCGATCTATTTCAAAGGTAATAAAGTAAAGGTGCTCCTTGGGATCGCCCGAGGCAAGAAATCGCATGACAAGCGCGATGCGATCAAAGAACGAGACATTAAACGAGAAATGGATCGCGAATAACCACAATGGCTACAGTACTTTTCCCACCGGTTAATGAACAGCTCGACGAGATCCGTCGCGGCGTTGTCGATCTCATTGCCGAAGATGAATTGGCTAAGAAGATCGAAAAGGCAATAAAAACATCGAAGCCATTAGTTGCCAAACTTGGCGCCGATCCGTCAAGTCCCGATCTTCATATCGGTCACGGTGTGCCGCTCGCGAAGCTCCGAACATTTCAGGATCTCGGTCACGAAGCGCATCTTATCATTGGTGACTTTACGGCAATGATCGGCGATCCATCCGGCCGTCAGAAAACAAGGCCTATGCTCACCGAAGCGGAGACCCAACAGAATGCTAAAACGTATGTCGATCAGGTAGGGAAGATACTTTCACCAGAGCGGTTAGTGATCCATAACAACAATAGCTGGCTTGGTAAGATGAATTTTGCCGAAGTGATAAAGCTTGCCGGCAGTTATACCGTCAGCCAGATGCTTGAACGCGAAGATTTTCATAAGCGGTTTAATGAAGAGCTTCCGATCTCGCTGCATGAATTTCTCTATCCGTTAGCGCAAGGGATGGATTCGGTTGCAATTAAATCGGACATTGAGCTTGGTGGTACCGATCAGAAATTTAATCTTCTTGTCGGCCGCGAATTGCAACGGCACTATAACGTCGAACCTCAATGCATTTTGACAATGCCACTACTTGAAGGTACCGATGGTGTCCGGAAGATGAGTAAGTCCTACGGGAATTCGATCAACTTCTCGGATACGGCCGATGAAATGTTCGGGAAGACTATGTCTATTCCGGATGATGTGATCTATAAGTACTTCTTGCTGGTTACGAAAGTAGCTGATATTGCCGAGATCAAATCTACATTAGAAAGTAACTCAGCGAACCCGAGGAATCTCAAAGTCCGTCTTGCACAAGAGATCATTAAGCAATTTTATGATCAGGCTGCTGCCGATGCGGCGCTCGAACGTTTTGAACAGATGTTCGTTCGTAAAGAAGTACCCGATGATATTGTAGAGATCACCATCGATGGACAGCCGAAATCATTGATCGATCTAATGGTCGAACAGCAATTAGCACCAAGCAAGAGTGAAGCCCGGCGACTTATTCAAGGCGGCGGTGTTTCCCTTGATGGCGAGAAGGTTGCTGATGTTGCTGCTCTCATCACTGCGACGAGTGAGGGAATAGTACTGAAAGTCGGCAAGCGAAAGTTCTTAAAAATAAAATCTGTGTAAAAAAAGGAATCCATTGGAACCAAAGGCTTGTAATTTGCCTAAATGGAATCACAAGATTTAATTATCATATTTGATTTAACAATAGTATGCTTTGGACACCTGAATTGGCTCAATTTTTAGAAGATGCCCCCTGGCCTGCCACTCGTGATGAGTTGATCGATTATTGCGAACGCGTCGGTGCACCACCGGCCGTCGTCAAGAATCTTCAGGAGATCGAGGACGCCGACGAGGTATTCGAGTCGATCGAAGAAGTCTGGCCGGATTACTCAGCCGAGACGGACGAGTTTTATTACGATGACGAATTGAACGAGTATTGATAATTGGGGCTACACGGCGCTTTGTAAGCGCGTCGAGTTTCCCGATTCCGGGCGTCATGGCGCTGGTGTTCTTACGTTCTCTCTTAAGCCAGGTACTTGCCATCGCTATTGGTCTATTATTGTTATCGACGACTGTGTTATCGCAGCCGCTAAGCGAACGGCTTCGGCTGCGACAACGGGAGATCGTCGATGTCCGCTTCGATAGCAATTTCTCCATTTCCTCCGCCGAACTTCAAAGCGTTATTGCCACTAGGCCTTCTTCCGATGTAAGTTTTTTCCCTGGTTTTTTTAATTCTTTTCTCGGATTAAAGACGGAAATTGTCGATGAATCGGTGCAGGGCTATGACACTCTCGTTCTGCAATCTTATTACAAGAATAACGGCTTCCTTCAATCGAGGGTCTATTTTACTCTACACGAAAATCCTAAAAGCTCCGAAGAATGGCAGAAGGTATTTGACCAGAATAAATTACTCCCAATTGAAAAACGAAAGCCATATCCATTAGTAGCAGATACCGTGGTCTTTCATGTTAAAGAAGGAAAGCCCTATACTATAAATCTCTTTACCTTCGAGGGTACTGAACACTTATCCCCCGATCTGCTGGATAAAGTCACAAAGAATATTAGCATTAAACGTGGGAGTAAATATACCCGTAAAGACCTTGCTGCAGAAGTCAAACGAGTCCAGGATATATTAACAGAAAATGGATATGCGTTTTTTTCCGTACCGCGAAATTGGGCGACGATCGAGATGGATACGATTCATAAGTCGGTCAATGTCTCTGTCGTCTTTAATATAGGCCCTCGGATAAAAAATGGGAAGGTCACGATCATCTATGATACTGCTTTTACCAATCGAGGTCAAGTACGATTAACCACGATCCATGATCGGGTAGCTCTTGATTCAGGCCAGTGGTTTAGGGCATCTGATTTGAGAGCGACGGAAGATGAATTGTTTAGACTTGGGACATTTGAAATTGTTAGAATTGATCTTGATACTACTAAATATGCGAATAAACTAGATAGTATTCCCGAAGGTAATGCCGTTCCAATCACTATTTTTCTTCGGATGAGATCGCCATTAGAGCTCAC
>DASTAO010000036.1:0-9694 GCA_035712525.1 Kapaibacterium sp. (SeqCode) | reverse complement strand
ATTCAGCCTTCCGTTTTTCCAACTCCGGAATTTCCTTCTCGAGGGATTCGTATTCTTTCTGCTCTTTAAAAGAGAGTTTTTTCTTTTTTGCAGGTTCTGCGCTCGGCGCGTGGGCATCGACTTTCTTTGTGCCGCTTGCTTTTGCTTCCGCTTCTTTTTCTTCGCGTTCTTTTATTTCTAAGAATGCTGAGTAATCGCCCGGATATTCGCGGATCTTTCCCTCGCCTTCGAAGCGGAAGATATGATCGATCGTCCGATCGAGGAAATAGCGGTCATGGCTGACAACAATGAGTGTGCCTTCGAAATCATCGAGAAAGGCTTCGAGGGCTACTAATGTAGGAATATCGAGGTCGTTAGTAGGTTCATCGAGCAGAAGCACATTTGGGTTACCCATTAGCAGCCGTAGCAGATAGAGCCTACGACGCTCGCCGCCGGAAAGATTACCGATTATCGAATATTGTATTTCAGGAGGAAAGAGAAAGCGTTCGAGCATTTGGCTTGCCGAGATAGTGCTCTTACCATCAGCAGCCGGGAGATATTCGGCAACATCACGAATGTAATCGATCACTCGCTGATTCTCATTTAGGTCGCGGCTTTCCTGATCGTAATACCCTATGACAACGGATGCGCCGATCTCCACCTTGCCAGATGTAGGCTTTGTTCGCTCGGTTATCATTTCCAAAAGAGTTGTCTTACCAGACCCATTAGCGCCGATGATCCCTATGCGTTCACCTTTGGTGATTACGTACGAAAAATCATTGACGAGTTTTTTGTCGCCGTATGATTTCGTTACTTTATCAAAATCTATTACTTTCGAACCAAGCTTTCTCGGAGCGATCTTAATATCGAGTACTTCCTTTTCCTGCTCAGCGGGAGTATCGATAAGCTCGTGTGCTCGATCAACGCGCGCCTTCTGCTTTGTTGTTCGTGCTTTTGCTCCCCGCTTCAACCAGGCAAGTTCTCGTTTAGCAAGCGAGCGGCGCTTTTGTCCTTCGGCTCTTCTGGTCTCTTCCTGCTCTTCTTTTTTCTGAAGATAATATTCATAGTTGCCATTGAAGAGCTGGGTAGTGCCGCGATCGATCTCGAGGATATGATCGGTGACTCGGTCGAGGAAATATCTATCATGTGTTACGAGCAGTAGTGCACCGCTATATCTCGAAAGGTATTGCTCGAGCCAGCTGATGGTTTCGGCATCGAGATGGTTCGTGGGCTCATCGAGCATCAATAGATCGGGTGAGACAATAAGTGCGTGCGCTAAAGCTACTCGTTTACGCTGACCACCTGAAAGATGCCCCATCTTTGCTTGCAGATCCCCGACACCTAATTTCGCCAGAATGATCTTTGCATTCGTTTCGATCTCCCACGCGCCGGCAGCATCGATCTTCGCGCTTAGTTCGCTGATGCGTCGAGAGATGGCAGGATCATCGTGGTTATGGATCAACTCCTGGCAAGCAGCCTCATAATCATGAATGAGCGAGAGGGCTTCGCTATTGCGCGAAAAGATCGCATCGAGCACCGTCTCTTCCGGTTCGAACATCGGGTTCTGGGGCAAATAGCCGACGCGGCTGCCTTCGGAAACTTCCACTTTGCCGCTATCCGGATGCTGTTCGCCCGATACGATTCGCATTAAGGTGGATTTGCCGCTACCGTTGGTACCAATAAGCCCAAGCCGTTCAGACCAATCGATGCTGAACGTAACGTCGTTAAAGAGCGGCTTATAGCGGAAATCCTTACTGATCTTTTCTACTGCGAGAACGGGCATATTCTGGTTTTACAATAATTGCGACTAAGCAAACTACTTTGTACCCCATAGTGTGCCATTACTCTGTGCTACAAAAGGGAATATATCGTGTTACTATGAAAATCATCGTAGTTTTACGGTAATCAGTACACATTTATAAAGGAGAGAGTATGAACCTTGGTAGAACAATTCTTAGTGTGAGTATTTTTATGGTCTTGCTTGCAGTTTCGGTGCAAGCGCAAAGTAATTCACGAGCCATTCCGTTCAACGATCGTGAATTTGGTACGTACCAATCAAAGACAAATCAGGCGAGGCATGTACCTCCGGCTCCGATAATCAATCTTCCCGGTACTACTTCACTCGGACTTGAAGGAATGTACCAGCAGCAATTCGGTAATCGCAGTTTGCATAATATTGTTGCCGATCCCGATAATCCGAAAGTCCTGCATGCTGCTATTACCTTTGCGAAGGATGTAACTGAAGCCGATACTGCTGCCGGTAATGGTTTTCTTCCTCAGCTTCAGGTTTACTATTTATATAGTGCCGACGGTGGAACAACCTGGAGCACTCCGAAAGCCATTGATACGGCTCGCACCAGTATTCCGGTGCTAATTCTTATCAAACGGGGGACTGAGTATGTGCCGGTTATTTCAGCCGTGAGAAATGTTGCCGATACCAACACCCCGAATTTCTGTTCGCTCTATCTTGAACAGGGCGCACCAGGTGATGGAAACTTCAAAGAATTCAGAACCGATCGCAAGACCTTTTACGATTCGCTGCGTAATATCAACTTCCCGAACATTGCACTCTCGCACGATGGGTCAAAAATATTCATGGTTGCAGGTGTCGATAACTATAATCCGACAACTCCGCAGTACATCCAATTTTCAACCTTCACGTTGAGTGAAGATAAAAAGAGTGCAACCTGGGGCGGATGGAAACAAGGACCAAATGCCGGTACCGTTAAGAGTGAAAATCCTGTTGGCTTTGCCTTCCCATGGTCGATAGAAGTGCAAGTATCTCCTGCAGGGAAAGTCGGGGTAACTTGGCTTAACCGTGATTATGCTGCGCCTGATCTATCAACATATTTATCCGAATCACTTGATGACGGTGCTACCTGGCCGGCAACTCCAAAAACAGTATTGGCTCCGGTTGAGACACAGCAACCACCGGACCCTAAAGGTAAATCATATTATTTCACAGCTTTCAATACTGACTTTTGGTATAATGGTGAGCAGGCTGAAGCATTACTTGGAGGATTTTATTACAACCTTGATTCGAGTGCTGGGTACTATGTTCCTGCATCGGGCACCATTTTTTATTGGAATGCTGCTCAGTCAACTCCGATCGACCTTATCTCAAAGGAAGATGATACGGAATTCGGTTCGTCAATGATCAATGGTGACTGGCTTGCAGGATGGCAGAATGTATCAGGAGGTACTGATATCCAGGGATTATGGAATGTGCTTAATCCAACCGTGGCGCGTGGTTCGAACCCGAAAGCATTTGCAGTCTATTTTAATGCCTGGCAGGATGGCGACATTCAGGAAATGGCTGATCAGATCGAAGATGGCACGTTTACTTCGTATCCCTATTTTGGTATTTGGAGAGTCACTACACTTGACGGTGGCGTGACGTTTTCTGGTCCCGACCCTGTGCGTGCTAATGACCTCTTCGATGATGCAGCTCCGAAATTCGATTACCGCGGGCTTGAGACAATGATGATGAATCCGGATTACGGATTAGGCGCATCGCTCCATATCATGTTTAACGTCGACACAAATGCTGGAATAATAGATTATAAAGGTAATCCGGGCCTTGATGAAGTTACCTGGCTCTTTCAGAAAGCAGATTGGGCCGATGTTAAAGAAAGCAGCCACAGCAATGGGTCTGCGATCAATTATCCCAATCCGTTCGCTGAAAAAACTTCAATACCGCTTGCTCTATCCGAAGCTTCAAGGGTGACATTGGAGATCAGCAATCAATTAGGGCAGCGTCAGATCTACAACGATTTTGGAATCCTTACTGACAATACTCGTGAGATAACTGTCAGCGTGAATGGACTTAGCACCGGATCCTATCCTTATGTGCTAACCATAGGAAGCAAAAAAAATATTGGAGTACTGAACATAATAAAATAAGTGGGCGAACATCACTTAAGGTAATCAGCTCGTCCACCTCGAAGGTTATTGTTAATTAAAAGGGCTGGGATTTTTCTCGTCAATATCGTCAGCAAACGGCGCTGGGATACTGTTACTATTTCGGCCGTCGGGGTTTTGCTTTTGCTTTTTGCTTCGCTTTTAAAGGTGGTATTTGCAATAGAGCAATAAGAGCTTCTTCGGCCGATAGTGGGTGCAATGATAGTTTTTTATCTGACATCTTTTTTTTCATAGTTTGTGTTGGGCAATAATAGCGGTATACTCCATTTTGGTAAGTTCGGTTTAGCTGCTCTGCCTCCTCAGCAGACTCTCCAGTCTCGGTTGTGCGATTGCATGGCGTATGCGTTCTTCGATCAATCGGGCAGATTTATAGGTGATGCCGAGTAATCGGTGGAGTGCATAAGAAGTAATTCCTTCTGCTGATTCGCATAGTTTGGCGATAGCCTTGATCCAGATGCCAAGCGGGATATGGCTGCGCTCAAAGATCGTCCCAACTGTGACGGTAAATTGCTTGCGGCAATTTGCACATTTATACACTCCATCTCGAACCGGTTGCTTCGATGTTGGCTTTGCGGTGAGCCGGTAGCTATTGGTACTTCCGCAATGCGGACAAACGGGATGATCACCCCAGCGTAATCGCTCGAACAATTTGCGGGACATTCGCTCATCGGAAGCTACTACCTGAACCGGATTTGTTGACATATTCATATTATACTCTCTTTCTTATACTCTCTTTTCGCGGGTTCGATTTCCATTCAGTATAATCAGTTTCAAATCTTGTGCCAGATTCGGGTTTGTAATGAGGCTCAATTACTTTGCAATCCCTTATATTGATCAATACAAGATTTTTTTGTAATCCGATTTCCACGGTTATCTCGTATAAGAAGATAACTTATAAGTCCCACACCGTTTTTTTGCGACAATCATTTCGGACCCATTCCCCTGCCATGGGTGAAGAAAGTCTAATACTTTTCACAACCAATCTAATCCAAAAAATGAAGACAACAGTTACCTCATTCGTTGCGGCCATGCTCGTTATGGCAATGACTGCCATCGCAACATTCGCACAGCCGACCTCGGTTAACGGAGAATTTACGCTTCAAGGCAGACTGACAACTACTGCCGGTACAGCAGTAGCAAACGGTATGCATCAGATCACTGTCAATATTTATCAGGGAGCATCATCGAACGTTGTCTTTACGCAGACCGATTCGGTAATGACGATCGATGGGGTATTCTCGTTGCTTGTCGGTGCCGAAGGTCTCGATTCGCTTCATGTTGTAGCCGGCAATAACTATTCGATCGGAGTATCGGTCGATAATGCGGCCGAGCTGTCGCCACGGCTTCGTCTTTCGAGCGTCCTGAATGCCTTAACGGCTGATATCGCTGCTAATGCGGAAGCCGTCGGTGGTTTTCATGTTTCTCCTCCGGGAAATCCGCAGGCGAACTCATTGCTAACGCTTAATGGCAACGGACACATTAATACCTCATTGCTCGATACGAGTGATCTCATTACGAGCATCAATGGTCTGCATGGCCACGTCGTTTTGCAAACAGGCAATGGAATAAGTCTTTCGGCATCTGGAAATATTCTGAGCCTGAATTTTACCGGAAGCGATAGCGCTGGTGCAGCTTTCAGCTTGCCATTTCTTGATACTGTAAATCTTGGCACGACTGCACTCGGGATTACGAATACGCTTGCAGGCAATGTTGCTTCGTTCGTAAATACCGGAACTGGTACAGCGTTAAACCTATCGTCTACTACCGGCGCAGCACTTACCGCTACTACCAGTTCATCGGCAAATGCCACGCTTGATCTGACGAATAACTCCGGTATGGCGATCGATGCTACTGCTAATACGGCAACTGCAGCTGCGCTCAAAGTCCAGAACTTAGCATCGTCAGCATCGGCTCAGTTGATCAATGGGGTTAATGCCGCTGGAAATACAGTGCTTGATGTGCTTTCAAACGGACAGACCACTATCAATGCAACCGTAGGGAATGCCCTCAACGTCACAACTTCCGCTTCTGGAGAAGCGGCAGTAAATATTAACGGTGGAATTAAGGTCAATGGTCCTGCCGGTACCGGACAGATTGCGGCGGGAAATCTAACGGCAACGATCACCAATGCCTTTGCAAAAGCGAACTCGATCATTATGATCACACCGACCGGTGGAGTAGCATTTCCGTTAGCAATTGCCTCGCAAGGTAACGGCTCGTTCGTCGTCTCGGTCGTTTCAGGTATTACTTCGCTCTTGACGAACGCATCATTCAATTACCTGATCATCAATCAGTAATTAGTAAGGATCGTTGAAATGAAAACTATTCTTTTAATTACGGCGATGGTATTGACGGTTGTTGCCACAGCATCGGCGCAGATCGTTCTCCAGAAAGCAGTTATTTCCCAGGCAGGCGGAACAGCAACTAACGGGACGACCACCTTACAATATACTGTTTCGCAGCCGGTAGTTGGAACTGCCGTCAATACTCAGATGATCGGACAGTTCGGATTCTGGTCTGTTCAAAATGGAGTAGCAGCAGGCATTCATAATACAGTTGCCGCCAGCGCGATCAATGCACTAACGGTATTTCCTAATCCGGCACAAGGACAGGTTAAGATCGAGCTTGTCACTGCGGCAACAGGTTCGGTTGATCTTGGACTCTATGATGACGGAGGACGATTCATAACATCGATCTATTCCGGAAACGCTTCGATAGGTACAACTAACTATCGTTTTGATGTAAGTGGCTTAGCAAGCGGCACCTATTTTATTGCAGCTTCAATGCCAGGTTCATTAGTACAAACCAAACTATCCGTTGTAAAATAATTGTACTATAGTTTACAATAGCGTGGAAGTGAGGGGAATCACATTCGATGGGAGCTCTGCAATGGATGGCAGAGCTCCCATCGCACGCATTGCACTATCGGGTTCCGACAGTCCCACCTCTTCGAACTGTCTTGACAGCAATGATTCGCGGTTTAATTTCAGGATTGTCTCCATTGAGACGGATCAATTCATCGAGTCTTGATGACTCATGCAATGGATTATATCCCATCTGACGGACAAAATCTCGGATCTTAAATTGGGAATAGGCAGTTAGGCCAAGAATACGGGGTTCATTTTTAAGTGAATCGAACGCTGGTTTTATCTTGATAACCGAATCGAGATAAGCCGCTAAGTGGGGTATCGTGATCCGCTCGATCGGCTTCATCTTTTTGAATTCTTTCACTCGCTCTTCGCTAAAAAGTGACCATCCGTATTTAGGCTCGGTATCTGATTCGATAAAGGCCATCGCTGAATCGAGCTCGCCGAACCGACGCTCGCCAGGATTGATCGCAACTATCATTTCACCTTTATTTTTGGTCGGGTGAATGATGTTCACGACGATAACATTTAACTGATCCTCGAGCGTGTCACGAAGAAGGATCTCGTAGAAATTCCCATGCTTATACACGGTCTTGATCAGCTTCGTGGTCTTAGTATTTGGAAGCATTGAATCCGGCGTCCCATTATAAAAAAAGCGGCTAAAGGTAATGCTTTTCGGGCCGAAGTTGTACTCGATCATTTTTTTGGGGTCAGTATAACCATACCATTTACCACTCGGCGGTTTTGGGTGTTGGGCAAAACTGTTGGTTGAAACGGCTAAAATAATAGCCACAAACACTGCAGGGATTGTCTTCATACAGACCTAAAACGTTTTTCGATGGCTCAGGTTACAAGATTCTGAGCCGGAATCGGCAATTACTTATACCTTACGCACCAAAATCACTGTTTAATTATGGATCGGATACTGCTTTTATCGCCTGTTCTCAGCCTGAGATAGTAGACGCCGGGTGGCAAATCGGCTGGGTTATAGGCGAGGTTGTGTTGCCCACTCTCGTAATTACCTTCGGCCACAACAGCAACGATCCTGCCGAGGGCATCGGTGATATCGAGTTTAACCGATTGCGGCTTATCGAGAGTAAAGGTTACAGCCATGCTTTCATCCGACAGAGGGTTTGGGTAAATGGACAATGAAGATTCGGTGATAGTCTTGGATGGAACAGCCAGTGCTCCGATCGTATGTTTCCAGATGCCGCTTTCGGTTACGGCATAAATTGTTGAATCTCGCATTATTGCTCCATAATTATATAATGATGGGGATGGGATGCTATCCCAACGGATATAGTCAGTGCTATAATAGATCATTCCACCTGAGATCATGGCTACCCGATTGCCAGAAAATATTACATCGGTGATTCCTTTATCTTGAATCTCCGGGGGATAGATAAGCTCGGGTTTTCCGCGCGTAAGAATCCCAAACGACCCATCAGTACTCTCAAGAAATATAGCATTATTAGCACTTCGTAATAACCAAGGACTTACTTTTGGAATTGCTGGCGCTGAATGCCAAGAAACTCCGGCATCTGTCGAAATATAAAGAAGATTAGTACCTATCAGGAATAAGGAATCTCCAATTTCTCCTATCCCATAAAAATATGATGAAGTTGGCCCCTTAAATTTAGACCAATTCTTTCCATCATCAAAAGAGGTCGAAAGGGAATCACCAGCGAACACAAAGAGCGCAGATTTATAACTAACTACGCCGCCAACCTTATCAGTCCATTGCCAGTTTTTCCCGGTGTCCGTTGAAAACCCAATACCATAATCGATTGATTGTGCTACTAATTCATCATGATGTCTGAATATTTTATATAATCTACCGACCGGCCAAGATTGCTCTTGAAACGTTTGAAACCCATCATTCGATGTATATGTCGATGCCGAATATGGCTGGGTGACAATGGTATTATCGAACGATGCAATAAAACCTAATCCTACGGAGGTTGCAAAATAATCGGTTGATACCCAATCTGTCGATCCAGTGCGTTTAATAAATAATAATCCACCGCCAATCCCAGTATATATTCCCGATGAAGCAATGAATACACTATGCAATTCGGATGGTAGTACGGTTGGTGCTTCATGAGACCAATGGTTGCCAAAGTCTTCTGAAAGATAGAGGCCGGCGCTTGTTGCCAGCGCCATCATGTTATCGCGAACACTTATGTCATAGATCCAAAGATCAATGGTATCGACAAATACTTTTGTCCAGGTGCGATTATCACTATTAAGTAAGTATAACCCGCTTATTGTACCAGCGAACATTCTATTGCCACCATCGGAAAAACAAGTTGTGTTCTTATAATCAGGACTTAAAATAGTATCAGCCTTAAATTTTCCGGTGTCGCTCCATCTGAATATTTTTCCGCCGCTCTGAAATCCATACATCGTAGAACCAAATTTTCCCATTGTGTAGATATCGAACCACCACGTAAATGGCAGGGCAGGCTTCCAAGACATTCCGAAGTCAGTAGATTTTAATATTCCGATCCCCCCATCATCTGGATTATAGAGCGTCCCTACGTACATGATTCCCCCGCCTGCGCTAAAAGAACATGATTTTTTTAAATAACCTGAGTTATCTTTGAGAAGACCTGCTGATGAAGCCTTCCAGGTTTTTCCAAGATCGGAAGAAATATATCCATCTCTAGAAGCAAGGGTATAGAGCCTGTTGCCACCATCCGATGCTAAAAAATCGATCGTCGTAGGGGTCGGATTAGTGATATCGGTCCATGTTCTTCCGGCATCGGTAGTATAAGCAGTCTTTGAGCTACCGGTTACAAATACTTTATCGGAAAGCGGCAAATGGCGGACGACTATATTTCCGCCTTTTGGGCCATTAAGGTGGGTCCATTGTGCAGAAACCGACTGCCCGAAGAGGAAAAAAATAATTACTATGAAAGAGATGA
>DASTAO010000035.1:0-9216 GCA_035712525.1 Kapaibacterium sp. (SeqCode) | reverse complement strand
TGCCCGGAATGCACTTCGGGTGGCGGCTGCCAGAAATAATTTCCGTTCGTCGTAAAGTAAGCCACTCCATTTCTAAGCTTTTGTTGTTTGCTGCCGAACGGCAAATATCCTTTTGGTACTAGGGCTACATAATCGATCTCTTTGCCTCGCTGCTCGGTTTCGCTATCATAACTGCTGACCGTTGGGCTCTGAAACCAATAGATATTCTTTGCGATGTACCCATACAAATAATCATGAGCCGTTATGGTTTTCCCAGCTATCGATGCTTCGGGGTTGATATGAAGGTCGTGTTTATCAATCAACGCGTGTCGGACTTCATCCACACCGAGCAATTTACCAGTTTCATCTGATATGTAGGTATCGTAGGTCGGATCCATCCAGAGCCATTTTCCCAGATGCTCACTATAGACGGCAGTAATCACATGATGTTCGGTATCGGAAGTATCTTTTGGCAAACAGGTAAGGATTCGGGAGGCAAATCCCATTGCCAGGTATGCTTCATTGAGGATTGTTGCCAGGCCGCGACAATCAAGTCCTGACCGTGACGTGTTATGATACTCGATAAGACTTTCAGCATTGCGTTTTTCGGGTATGTTTTTTGTTCCATCGTGCGGTACGATTCCGTGAGCCCAATGTAAGAGCGCGATAATTTTTGAGATCTCATCCTTTTTGTGAGACGTCACGGAATCTAGATGGTAATCGCTTCGCAGCTTTAATAACTCCGAATCGTGGCGATATGAAAAGGTCGGCAGGTCGCTATACCCTTCGCTTTGTTGCAAGAGAAAAAGGTAATCGCCTCTGGTGCGGACAATATCAAGTAACTCAGTAAACCTATTATCAGTACGAAGCGGATCAAGATGTTTGTCTGAATTGGCTTGCTGATAGTTCTTAAAGCCGAGGCCAACAGCAGTATCGAAGCAGGTCACTGCAGAAGCAATATCATTCTTATCGGCATAAATGCAGGTTTGAATGTAGTGAGCGTTTATTTCCCACTGCCGATAGCAGGTTTGGATTTCTGTCGAGAGTCGTCGAAAATCGCCTAGCCATCTATCGACAAGGGATAACGCTCGTTCGTACTGACGATTTAGGATCGCTTTCGAGATCGAGTCTGTAAATGCATGGCTTTCAATTTGAAAACACTGTTGTCTTTGGCATTGTGGTTGTGCGATACTGGTAGTATAGTACCAGCAACAACCCATAAGATATAGGATGATGGTCTTCATTGCAGGAGATAGGGACATACTGATACATCTCAATAATTCGAGGGAATAGAAAGAGGAAAGATTGCTTCTGTATCCGGGGGAATACAATCAAGAAGATGAGTTTTGCAAGCAAGCAAATTATATGCCAATAGTGGGTTTGGGTTTGTCCAAGTAATTTGCTGGAGACAATTCAAAAGTAGCGGGGTAATTCTGCTGTATTTTTGTTTAACGCAACAATGGAATTACGAACACTTCAGGACATTTTCTTTGCCCGTACTACCGGGCATGATGCCGATAACCTCTATGTGCATTACAAGCGCCAGCGCGGTGAGTTATACCGTGCTCTTTCCTATAAAGAATTTGGCGACAGAGTCAGGGCATTTGCTGCTTCGCTCGCACACTTAGGTATTGCGAACGGAGAGCGAATTTTAATCTCTTCCGAGTCTTCTCCTGAATGGACCGTAACAGATTTTGCTGCGATTCTTACCGGTGCAGTATCAGTCCCGGTTTATCCGACTCTTACCGCAAAGCAAGTTGAGTATATCCTCAAGGACTCCGGTGCGGTTGCTGCTGTAGTCTCAAATGATTTTCAGTTGCGAAAGATACTTGCCTCATTGCCGGCAGCACCTGCTCTGAAGCATATTATTGTAATGGATACGAGTGTATCATTACCTGAAGTTAGCGGCGTTACGTTTTATTATTTTTCCGAACTTGAACGCGAAGGGATATTGCGATCATTCGATCGAAGAGATCCCAGTGAAGAAGACCTTGTAACAATCATTTATACGAGCGGTACAACCGGCGATCCGAAAGGTGTAATGCTTACCCATCGGAATCTGGTCTCGAATGTTCATGGTGCGCTTGATTCAATCCCATCAGTCCGCCCGAGCGATATATTCTTATCGTTCTTGCCGCTTTCGCATGCGTTCGAACGCATTGCGTCGTACTTTTTATTTTTTGCCGGAGGGCAAGTTGCCTATGCCGAATCGATCGAATCGATGGCAGAGAACATGCTCGAGATCCGACCCACGATCATGACTGCTGTGCCGAGATTTTTCGAGCGGCTGCATTCGCGCATATTAAGTACACGAGATAAAATGCCCATTTATCGGCGAATGATTTTTGATTGGGGTGTTCGCACCGGAAAGGCCTATGCAAAAAAGATCGAGCAACTGCCCGTATCACTCCATGCAAAAACAATGTATCCGCTGGCAAATAAATTAGTGCTTTCAAAGATCAGAAGCCGAACCGGCGGTAGGATTCGTTTTCTTGTCTCCGGCGGTGCAGCACTTAATCCGGAGATCGGTAGAACCTTTGCAGCTTTTGGGCTTACGATACTTGAAGGATATGGCTTAACAGAAACGTCGCCAGTTGTTGCCGTCAATCGAATCGATTCATTGCAATGGGGGACTGTCGGCAAGCCATTGCCAGGTGTTGAAGTTGGTATTGCTGAAGATGGAGAGATCCTCATTCGCGGAGCCAATGTGATGAAAGGCTACTTTAACGACGATAAAGTCACTGCAGAGATGATCGACTCCGAAGGGTGGCTGCATTCCGGTGACATCGGAGTGCTTAGCGCAGAAGGCATTCTGAAAATTACTGACCGCAAGAAAAACATTATTGTACTTGCCAACGGCAAAAACATTACTCCTACCAGAATAGAAGCATTGCTCGAAGAATCTCCGCTCATCGAACAGGCAGTTGTTGTCGGCGAGAAGAAAGATTATTGCGGTGTGCTCCTTGTCTCAACAGCATCAACAGAGCAATTGCAGGCTGAAATTAACCGCGTCAATAAAGATCTCGCTGCCTTCGAAAAGCTTCGCAAATTCGGAACGATTGCCGAGCCTTTCACGATCGAGAACGGAATGATGACACCGACACTTAAGATCCGCCGCAAAGAAGTAGAGAAGCGGTATGGGGAGTTGATCGAATCAATGTATAAATAGGCGAAAAAAGATTTTGTCATTCTTCGCTTCGCTCAGAATGACAGAGGGGAAATGAACATGATTTTTTTATTCACATTTTGTCCACATATCAAATAATTATGATATTTTAATTTGGATTTTTTAGAATTATTTCGTATATTTGCACCCAGTGAATAGTCACCAAGAGTCCGCCGCGGCGGACTCTTGTATTTAGGAGGGAATGGTGTGGGGTGCACAGTGAAGATAGTGATAATTAAGGTGGTTACATACCCATGATGGGGAAGGATGAAGGATGAAGGATGAAGGATGAGGGATGAGGGATGAAGGATGAGGGATGAAGGATGAGGGATGAAGGATGAAGGATGAAGGATGAAGGATGAAGGATGAGGGATGAGGGATGAGGGATGAAGGATGAGGGATGAGGGATGAGGGATGAAGGATAAAGGATAAAGGATAAAGGATAAAGGATGAATTAGGAATGACAGAATATGTCTTACTGTTGCAAATTGAAAAGTACTACGCCTATGACTCGGTTGTTGTGTTTGCTTTCCCTGTTGTGTCTTTCGAGTTTGTCGTTTGCTCAAGTATCTTCTGATGCTGCCATTGGCATCGATGCAACGGTCGATGGAGCAGCCCATACCATTACTCTTCATTGGAAATCCGATCCAGGCACAACGACGATGAGTTTATTCCGTCGCCTGGCCGGTTCTTCCACTTGGGCGGGTAGTAAGAAATTAGCAAATCTCGATTCTGTATTTATCGATTCTACTTTTGAGATCGGAAAAGAATACGAGTACCGAATCTCAAAAAGTACGAAGGTTGGAAGCACAACTGTTTCAGCATCTGGATATATACGAAGCGGAATTGCTACCCGAGTTGGTGATGAACAGGCGAGATGCATACTGCTTATCGATACAACATATCTGACGCCGCTTCGCAGCGAGTTGCAGCGCCTTGAATCAGATCTCATTTCAGAAGGCCACTTGGTAACTCGGGTCCATGTTGCAAGAACCGACGCTGTCGCCAATATTAAGTCGAGGTTATCGGCGTTATATTCAGCCAATCCGGAAGCATATTCAAGCCTATTTATTATAGGCCATGTACCTGTCCCGTATTCCGGCTTTTTAAATCCTGATGGCCATCCAAATCATTATGGCGCCTGGCCCGCGGATATGTATTACGGAGAATTCGATGGCGACTGGACAGATGATGTTGAAGGTGATTCGTCTGTTATTTATCAATCGGCTCCTGGTGTGTATGATACTGTCATGGTTCAAAATGCAAATTTGAATTTTCAAGGCGACGGCCGTTTCGATCAGCTTCAACAACCCGATGCCATCGATCTTCGCATCGGCAGGGTCGATCTGTATAATATGCCGGCATTCAAGAAAAGCGACACGGCACTTCTTCGGCAGTATCTTGATAAAGACCACGCCTATCGAACCGGCGCAATGCAAGCTCCGGAACATGCCCTCTTAGATGATGCCTTTGGCTATTTTGGTGGCGAAGCCTTTGCCTCGAGCGGCTGGCGAAATTTTGCACCGCTTGTTGGACGAAATAACATCTCTCAGATCGTCGGTACCGATAGTGCGAAGCGGTTGTATTGGCTCGATTCGTTATCGCACAACAAGTATCTCTGGGCTTATGGCTGTGGTGGTGGCTGGGATCAGGGAGCGGGCGGTGTCTGCTCGACGCAGGATTTTGCCGCACAGGATTCGAGCAATGCGATCTTTACAATGCTCTTCGGAAGTTACTTTGGTGATTGGAATACGAAAAATAATTTTCTTCGTTCGCCGCTTTGCACTTCTTATGGCTTGAGCTGTGCCTGGTCAGGACGGCCATATTGGTATTTCTTCCCGATGGGAATGGGGCACACCACGGGCGATGCTGCCTTGTTGACCCAAAACAACACCGGCGATTATGCCGGACATCTGATCGGCGATGCCAATGGGGCGTATATGGTGCATATAGCATTGATGGGTGATCCAACATTACGGATGAGGCCGTATGCAGGGCCTGCCTCTCTTAATGTTACGGATAATGTTGCAGTCAGACAAGTCGGCTTATCTTGGGATGCTTCAAAAAGCCTGTCTTATAACGTGTATCGTGCTTCAGTAAAGGCTAATACGTTTACCTTATTAACACCCCAGCCAATTATTGGAGGGTCGTTCATCGATAACGCACCACTGACGGATTCAATGATCTATCTCGTTCGCGCCGTTAAAAGCGAAACGACAGCCAGCGGCAATTATAACAATCTTAGCTATGGAGCATGGGGAATTTCGCCGGGAGGGTATCCAGTAGGTGCAGTTGCATCTACTGATGAGCCTTCAAATTCACTTTCCGTATTGTATCCAACTAACGGAAATATTGCAACGATCGTTCTTACAGCAAATCGCTCTTTGAACATAGCTATAACCATCGTCGATATTAGCGGCAAAGAGATAGCCCAAATAAATAATGGTAGGTTATCCGAAGGCACTCACCGGTTCGACTGGAAGTACGAACATCTTAGCGATGGATTATATTTTGTACGAGCTATTTCAGCCTCAGGTATACTGACGCAAAAGATAGTAGTCAGAAAATAATTACCTCTTTATTGCCAGCGGAATACTTGCTGTTTCGCCCGATGCGGAGAGACGGATGATGTAAGTCCCGCTTGCAACTTCCGAAACCGGTATCCGGTACTCTTTGAGGCCGGTCTGCTGCTCATCGGCTCGCTGTTCATAGAGTTCTCGGCCGAGAATATCGGTAAGCGATAGTTCAATCGCCGAAGCTTGATTGAGCGATAGAGTAACCAACACTTCTTTTTCTCCTCTGGAGGAAGGGTTCGGAATTACCACGATCTTATCGAATATTTTTCCCGTGCCGAGGAAATGTTTTAACGTCGGCAGAGCACACTGCGAATCGATCTTGAAGTCGATACTTGCCGAAGCCAGCGGGGACAGCACGCAGACGGCAAATACCGAGTCGCCATTATTAAAGGTAGCATTTGGCAAGGTGATCGTAGTCTTGTCAACATCGCTGATCGTAGTAAAGAATGGGATCGTAGCGAGGATGCTGCCCGCGGTGATCGCCGAGCCGTTGGTTTTCGAAAGACAAAGATCAAGTCTGCCTGTTGATGGAGTTGCACAGGAGATCGTCCAGCCAGTTGACGCAACAATATCCGGAAGCGTCGGCGTCAGGGTGTTATCACCGTAGTTCATTGTTGCTTCGACCGAAGTAAGCCCAACCCCAGCCGCAAGCGGATCCTGCCAGATAAGATCGACGCCAACTGTCGAACCCACTCGTTGAACCGGCAGCGAACCGGAGCTTAACGCAAGCGTTAGGCGAGCGAATTGTCTGCTGCCTGTTGCAGTGCCACGAAGCTTCACTTGTCCGGCATAGGTAGCGGAATGATATGAGAAGGTCGCCAGCGAATCGCCGAATGCCGTCGGATCAAACTGAATAAAGATCTTCGCCGAATCACCCGGCTGAATGGTAATCGGAAGCTTAACCGCTGGTACGAATGTGAACTGAGTAGAACCTCCAAGGGTAGCCGCATCGATCACGATCGGATTACAGCTGGCATTCTTAAAGGTGAATTCCCTGGTAACGGTACTACATGAGGTTGTACTGAAGAGACTATCACTAACATTCAATGTAAATGGTATGCCGCCAACCCGTGAAGTTGTTGAGATCGTAATGATCGTATCGAAGCCGTTTCCAATCAGACGAATGCTGCCTTTTCCTTGCATGGTATTCGAGGCGGCAATATGAATTGACACGGTAAAGGAGCCACCCGGAGCAATACGCTTGCCAATATCAGCAGAGGAAGCAGTTAGCAATGTATATCCGCTATCGGTGACCGAACTTAAAATAAGGGTATCGCAAACACCAAGATTTTTAATGACGAGAGTCGTATCGTAATTCGTACAAGGTGGCAAACTATCGAGATGGATCAGGTCGGTAAAGGACATCAGGCGGTGTTTTGGAAGCACAGTGCCATTAAGGTATAATGTGATCCATTGCTCGGCTCCTGATACCGTTCGTACTTTGACAAGAATGGAATCGGTCTTTGCTCCAGCGCTTGAAGGTAACTCGAGAATGCTAAAGCTCAGCGAGTCATTCGGCTTCATTCCTTTTCCTGTCAATGCGGCTGGAGAAATAAAATCACTGGCACCCGGAGGAATGACCTGAACGACGGTCAGCGAATCGCAGCTAAGATTTGTAAGCGTTACAACTTTAGCGCCACTATCACAATACTGAATAGGAGTAAAGACGATGGTATTGCCACCCGCCGATGCTACATCGATCGGGGTATAGCCCGCCCCGTTGATGGTTACGAAGGTATCCTTGATCGTTGTTTTATCGAGGCTGATACCAAAATGTAATTGAATGTTTTTTGCTCCAATCGAAGTCGGTGCAAAACGAACGACAAATTTTTCAACAGCACCGGCATCGACTGAATCCGGCATTGTTGGGCTCACGATCGTATAATCAGTTGAAACAGGCTGGATATCAGCCGAAGTGAGATATAATTTTTTGCAAAGGGTATTCTTTACAAACACGGTATCGAATTTTACCGCACAGGTCGAGGTCGTATCGAACGCAACAACGGCCGGAGTAAGATTAGTAACAAGCTGAGTATTACTGACGATCGTAACCGTTAGGTCGATCGAAGTATCTTTGGTGATAGAACCGCCGGTTAATTTAACAACCACCTTCGTGGTGTAGGTACCGACAGGGGCAATGGCTATATGAATGGGAATTTTCAGTGTGCCATTAACAGGTATCGATTGTGGTGTATTAATAGTGCCAAGAGAAAAAGGATTAGTATTCGTAAGAGCAACGGAGTCGAGTTGTAATCCAGTACAGGCTCCGGCAGAAACCGTGACGAAGGTATCGATTGGATTACAATCGGCACTGAGGACTGCCGTTACATTTTTAAGGAAGGCTTGGAAACCCGGGATGATAAATCCTCGAAGCTTGATTCGTTTTTCAAATGATAATCCTCCTATCGTGTAATCGATCACGAGTGTCGTCGAATCGGTCGTCGGCTTTGCAGGCTTGAACGTAACTTTGAATGAATCGACCGGATTGACTTGATGTGGGAGTATCGGTGATTTTACAACAAACACCGATTTATTTCCTGATACTTCTACCTTTTTCAGTACGACGTTAAAGGTGGGGCAGGTACTAAAATTTAACATTCGCAGCATCGAATCGATATCGAGACAGCCGTTGGAATAGAGATCGATCTGCGGGGTGCTGAATTGAAGAAGCTTATCGGTATTTTTAAGCCCGTACGGATTATAGTAGAGCGTATAATCATTCATATCGAGCGCCCAGAGCGTATCGCTTACCCAATACATTCTGGTATCCGAAGAATTTGCCGGCCCACAAAGATTGATCCAGGTTTTGCCTTGGGTTACCGAGCCGAGAATGTTTGTCGTTGCATTCGGGACATTAGCAGTAAAGCTTTGCACATATAAAGCATCCCAATCGCCGCGAGTATCGCCGGTGAGGTAACTATCAATGCTTATGATAGAATCAAAAATGCAGACGGTATCCCAGGTATTACCATTATCGTTCGAACGTAGGTAATGCCGCAGCCCCTCGGCGCTTGCAAAGTAAACAGCACGGCTCGGCACGGATAGTGGTTGCCAGGCTTCACGCTGTTCGTTAACCGGATTCCAGGAAAATCCACCGTTCGTTGAAATAAAGTAGTTACCGGAAGTATTATCGTCGAAGCGGTAGGTCGTCATTATTCCAACGTTGTTTGAAATGAATGCAACGCCATTCATCCATCCCGCATTCGGAATGTCGACCCACGTCTGTCCCTCGTCGTTGGAAACGGCGGAGTTGATGCCGCCGGTCTGGTTTCTATCCCAGGCGGTTAGGATCAGAGCATGTGAGCTTGGATTATAATAGACACAGGGTCGATTACCAATAGGGGGTAATGCCGCCCAGGTAAGTCCTCCGTCAGTAGTCTTATAACATCCCGGTCCATTACTCGTTTGGCTGAATTGCTGATCGACTGAACACCAACCGATAAGGCTATCTTTGAATGAAAAGGAAAGGACATTCCCGACGAGGCTGGCAGGAGT
>DASTAO010000034.1:0-3798 GCA_035712525.1 Kapaibacterium sp. (SeqCode) | reverse complement strand
AAGGGCAACAGTTTTTTTAATTGGACAGGAAAATCTGCAGGCAGGACACCCGCTTAAAGATTAGGCTACAAATATACGAAATAAAAATGCAAAATCCAAGTATTTATCAAAAATATATTAAAATAAATATGGAATTATTTTGTTTTATGCCAAATTGATAACTTTTACTTTATCGCTTCAAGGCTTACTAATATCTGATCGCTTGTTAATCGCTTGACACCTTGTTCGATTGCAAACCCATCCATTCTGATAAGCCCTTTTTTAGGAGTAAAATAATAGGTGTCAATATTCGTTGTATCGGTTCGACCCCCCCCCTTCGGCAGAGCAATTCATTTTCTCATACACTAAACAATCAAAGGTACCGGCCGCTACAGTAATTGAAACCGCTTTCTTTCTCAACACCAGGATTTTCAAATCTTGGTGCTCCGTTGGTAGTCCATTAACAGAATAGATATACTCTTGCCCTTCGGTCATTGGATACCGAAATCCTAATTCAGTAGTCCCGGTCTTACGATCGAACCAATACATAGCAGTATCGGCTTCATAGTAAAATTCGATATGATCGTAATCCAGATCGAGATCGAATGCATCATGTCCTCGGTAGGTGGCTGAAGTATCAACACTACGCTCAGTCGTATACCGTGGTGTTTTATTACCGGCATCATCGTAATCATTGTGCTGGTATGTCCATTTTATACCAACCGGATAAAGATCACGAACCGTTAGAGCGTCTTTCTGAGGTTCTTCCGGAGAACTACATCCCGAAAATACAACGGCTATGAAAATAAAAAAAACAGAACTGTGATATTTCATGGGCCACCTCTTTGAGGATTCTATTTTAACTCATAATTTGTCAACTGCAAGATCCTAAATGTGTGCCTATGCCCTTGGGGAAATACAACCAACTCTTCCTTGATCATACCAATATTTTGAGCATAATATTTGCTATCGATACTGTTAGAATCTAATTGACCGGAAGCATTCTTAAAAAATCTCAGGGCATCTATTTGAACACAATTGAAATTACCCGCAGGCACAGTTACTGGGATATTACTTGATCGTAATAATATTGAGTTCCTAGTCGAGCTAGCTGAGGATGTGTCGTCTACTATAACCTCTTCTCCCAGTTTTTGCGGTATTTGGAAGGCATCATAGGATTGATTATAAAGGTCATTCCCGACATAATAGAAAACTGCTGGTTTATCGAATGCGATAGAATAAAAGGCCGGGTGCCCATCAAAGGTTGTATCCCTTAGGATAGTGATTTGCTTGACATCATCCTCATTCACCGACCCATCATCATTCCATTCCTGATTATGGTATGTCCAGACATTACCAACCTTCAATGGCAATAATTGTTTGCCAGTTATTGCGGTTGAGCCACTGTCGGATCCATCGGCAGAATTACTACAGCCAATAGACACAACTGATCCCATTAAGAATAAATAAACAAGAAGACGTTTCATAATTCGTTACACAACAGTTAAGGTCTAAAATTCAAATAAGAGTTAAGCAATCAGCTTTGCAACTACCGATAATAGATCGTCATTGTCGTTGAAGCACTCCTATTTTTCCCTTCACTCCAATTTTGACTGATCAGATTACCCTTTGCATCGTAACTATAGCTTGCCTTCTTATTATAGATAGGATTAATGCAGTTCGTTACCACTTCCAAAGGCTCATTATTTTGGTTAACCGCTGTGACGGTCTCTTGTATTTTATTGCCGTTTACCCAAAGGATCTCAGTCTGCTTTGAGCTACTATACACATATTGAATGGTCTCACTATACCGTGCGGCGGGTCCCGCAGTACCGGATTTATTATTCTTTTGCTCTTTTGCAGGAGGAGTATACTCTATATAATTATCGCCTATTTTTTTTCACCACTCGCCACTGGTCGTCATAGTATTTCGTGGTTTTAAGATCAAGAAGAGAGTCGGAATACTCTTCGGTAATGCTTACGCGGTTTATGGAATCCATGTGATAGGTTGTCCGGTGACTTAAGTAGAGTTCGAGCGGTACTGCATGCTTGGGCGAACGAGCATACTCTATGTAATTTAACGAATCCGAAATATCTCGAAGATTTTGGCGGCATGCATAAATTAGTCTTTCTATCAATTCTCCTTTTTGATTATACCGATATTCATCTTTATGATATAATGTTCCATCGGAGCTATAACTATAGCTAGCTATAAGTTGCCCGATCGTATTATATTCGTTACGTTGAGCTAAATAAAATGAGTCTTTCTGACCTTCATCGTAAGCAACTGTATTGTTCCAGTATTGGAGAGTTGGCTGTCCTTTGGAGTTGTACTCTGAAAGCTCCGTACAAACAGAACCGTTAAAATGCCGTTTAGAGATCAGCACTCCATTCTTCGAATAGACATACCTATAATTTAACGTAGGAGACTTTCCTTTCCCTAGCACATAATATGATACGACTATTGAATCATTTCGTGCATCCAAACAGAGGCTGTCGGAAAGCATGACATTATTCTCCTCGAGAATTTGAGGGTAGGTCGATACCGAAGAACTCTTAGCAGCAACTACATGCGTTTTCATATACTGCATGATTCTCTCTTGGATCTTCTCCTCAAGGTCAATTCTTGAACCCTTTGCCGGCAGGGTTGCACCATATAAGAGTAGGATACTAACCAATAGCTTTTTCATAGGGACAAATATACGTAATATTTACCGAAATTCGACACTACTCAAAACTTAAATTCCATCCGCTTAGCTGTCTTCTCAGCTAACTCTTTCCCATGCAGTTTTGAAATGAATTGCAGCATCATATCAATGCCTGCTGAGATGCCGCCTGAGGTCCAGATCTTGTGATTCTCAGTATAGCGCACATCTCGTTTTAATTCTATGCCAGGATAATTGTTTTCGAACTCGTCATAGTTGCCCCAATGCGTCGTAGCTTGTAGGCCTCTAAGTAATCCAGCTTCGGCAAGAATGAACGCACCGGTGCATACGCTCATCAACCACTCCGTTTTAACGACGGTATTATTTACCCACTGCAATAGCTTCTTATTCTTCATCTGTTCTACCCGCCCCGGCCCACCGGGTATGATCAGCACATCGATTGCCACTTCCTCATCAATGGAATACTCAGGCAATACCCGAAAGCCGTTTCGAGCAACAACCACCTCTTTCCTTTCAGCGATCAAAACAACAGTAAACAGCTCCTTCCCCGCAACCCGATTAGCAACATTCAAAACCTCAAACGGCCCCGCGAAATCCAGTACTTCGGCGTCAGGGAAGATAAGAATTGCAACGTTCATTAACGTTAAAGATTATTCAACGCCTGTAAATCAAAACAATTGATATTTTGTCAGCCACAATGTATAATCAAGCGTCTTTTTCCCGGAATACCAGGTGTAACCAACTTGCCTGACAAGTCCTACATTTTTTACAAACCAATATTGCGAATAGTAAGTGGTATCGGGGACAACCTGATCGAGCTTCTTTAAAAAATTCATCGTTTCGATATACCAGCAATTAAATATGCCGGCAGGTGTTTCCAAACGTTCATTTGTCCGAACTAATGTAGTAACCCTCCAGAATCTTTCTGGTGAAGGTGAAGAAAAGATAGTATCATCCATAATATGTGGATCACCAATCGATTTCGGACAGTGGATATAGTAACTGCCGACCGAGTCTCCAGCATTCTCTAACCAAAGAAGGTTTGAATCACCATCATAATAATACATTACACTATCCGTTCGGACAAACACTTCTTTACCATGCAGTTGCCTTGAACTAACAATTTCTACCAAACCATTATATCGATCAGCAT
>DASTAO010000033.1:0-2346 GCA_035712525.1 Kapaibacterium sp. (SeqCode) | reverse complement strand
GGTAGCCCCGTGCGTGAGCGCGGGGTTAGGAGATCAACCACCCCAACCCCTCCTTCAAAAGGAGGGGCCATAAATACAACCCCGGGCTTCCGCCCGGGGCTACCGATATGTCGCCCCGCTGGGGCTGGCGCAGGCTGAAGCCTGCGGCTACCGGGTACAATAATTCTGCCCATTCTGAAATTTTGAAAATTCTGATTCTGACCTTTTAATCAATTACTACTATGAAACCAAATACAAACTATGTTATCAATGTCCCTCTTATTCATGGAGAGATCACTGTTGTTACGTCCGATCATGCTGAAGATACCATGCGGCATTCCGCTCGACTCGCTAATGCTATTAAAGATACCGGGCTTAATGTCTTGGCTATTAATTGCGGGATGTCAGATAAACGATATCGGGGTCATTTTTATGAGGCCGTGGGACGCGAATCGTTTCGGGATCCTAAGTGCATGATACGATCATCGGTTTGTGGTAATCTTATCGGTGAGCGTGAGGCCATCGATCAGATCGTCGATGAAGCACAGATTGCTGTTGTCATTTTATCGGGATGGGAGTTTGCTTCAAGTTCGAGCCGTCGCAGACATCGGTTGCTATTTTATCTTCGTGAGTTAATGGAGCGGGAGAATGTGGCTGTTATTATTTATGCTCATTCAGCGAAGAATGCGGTGGCTGGGCAGATCGATCATGGCGGGATCGGGAAGCTCGCATTTCTTGCTCATTCGATCGCTGAGTTGGAATCTTCGCAGTCGCTGGAGAAGTCGGTGAAGAAGATGAAAGTCGTGACGGCGACTGCCGCAGAGGAGCGAGCGATGAAGGAGGGTGCACAGTTAGTTGCTAGTAAAATCATTAAGTTAGGAACGTCTGAACCTGGATTTGGGGGGATTGCTGGGATTCGCAGGATGGGGGGAATGGGGGATGCAACAGATGTCATTGCGAGGCAGTCACGCCGTGACAACGAAGCAATCTCAAAAGCCTAGTGAAGCACCAACCTTCAATGCAAAACCAACCATTATAGATTGCTTCGTCATCGCTTCGCGATTTCCTCGCAATGACGTTGAGAAAAGCGTCGGGGAGGATGAAGTCTGCGGTTACCATAATCGAATATTACATTTACCGAATCCCAACGCACATCCTTTCGTTTACTGACCCAATGCGATCCTTACTAACTCTGCTTCCCTACTTCAAGCGGTACCGGGTAAAATTCATTGCCGGCATATTGCTTACTGCGTTTAGTTGCCTGACGGCCGCTGTCATGCCGCGGTTTGTCGGCAGTGCCATTAATTCGCTTCAGGCCAAAACGGCAACGACGGAGTCGCTGCTTTGGGATGCGGCCGGCATCATTGGGATGTCACTTCTGACGAGCTACTCGTTCTATTGGGTTCGGCAGACGATCATCGTTGCCAGCCGCGAGATCGAATTCGATCTGCGGAATGATTTTCTCAAACATCTGCTGACCTTGCCGATGAGTTATTTCCAGAATACTCCGCAAGGCGAAGTGATGGCCTATGCAACGAATGATATTAACGCCGTCCGAAATGCTGTCGGCCCCGCCATAATGTACGCCGGCGATGCCTTCCTTACTTTCGTTTTCTCCTTCATCTATATGCTGATCATCAGCCCGAAGCTGACACTCATTTCGCTCGCCCCGCTTCCGATGATGTCGGTTGCTGTTTATATCATCGGCAAACGAGTCCAACCATTATTCGATGGCGTCCAGAGCCATTATTCCGATCTTACGGCACGAGCCACAGAATCGATCTCAGGGATGAAGGTCGTCAAGGCTTACGTCAGGGAATTATACGAACGCGACACGTTCGATGTTCTCAGCGACGGCTATTACAAAAAGAACATGCGGCTCATCAAAATTCAAGGGTTGATGATGCCGGCGATATTCGGATTCGTTGGATTATCTGTTGTATTGCTGCTACTCTTCGCTGCACCAAGCATTATCTCCGGAGAATTCAAACTCGGCGACCTCACTCAATTTTTGATCTACCTCGGTATGCTGACCTGGCCCTTCATGGGAATCGGCATTATCAGCAACATGGTGCAGCGCAGCGCATCGTCAATGGCTCGCTTAAATAAAGTATTCGATACGAAATCAGATATCACCGATACACCGGCGACCGATACAAGCATCACGGAGATCGAAGGCAACGTCGAATTTAGGAATGTATCGTTCAAATATCGTGATGAGCTTCCTGAAGTATTGCATCACATCGATCTGGAAATTCCGAAAGGCCATACGTTAGCAATTATTGGCAAGACCGGTTCAGGGAAATCGTCGTTCGTTCAACTCATTCCACGGCTCTACGATACGACCGGAGGAAATATTTTCATCGA
>DASTAO010000032.1:0-6853 GCA_035712525.1 Kapaibacterium sp. (SeqCode) | reverse complement strand
TATTAAAAACTTATGAACAGAGTAAAAGGAAAAGTAGCGATTGTCACGGGCGGGTCACTTGGCATTGGCCGCGCCGCTTGTATTCGTCTTGCTGAAGAAGGAGCAATAGTTGCTATTACCGATATTCTCGATATTGAAGGTAAGGCACTTGCCGATGAAATATCTGCTTCGGGTGGGAAAGCTTCCTATTGGCATTTGAATGTTGCTGACGAAGTGGAAGTAAAGACGGTTATTGATAGTATTGCCTCTGCTTTCGGCAGTATTCACATCCTTGTCAATAATGCCGGAATTAGTGGAAGCCCAAAGCTCACTCACGAAGTTACCGAGACCGAATGGGATGCACTTATGTCGGTTAACGTTAAGGGGCCTTTGTTTTGCACCAAACATTCTCTACCCTATATGATGAAGCAGAAGAGTGGTAGTATTATTAACTTGTCGTCGATCTATGGACTCATTGGTGCTCCGGATGCTCCTGCCTACCATGCTTCAAAAGGTGCACTACGACTGATGACTAAAACGGATGCTAATATCTATGCTTCCTATAACATTCGGGTAAATTCGATCCATCCTGGATTTATTTCTACCCCGATGGTAGAAAATTATTTGAAAACGCTTCCAGATCCAGGAGCAGCGAGAGCAGCCCTCGAGGCCTTGCACCCATTAGGACATATGGGGGCTGCGGATGATATTGCTTGGGGAATAGTCTATTTAGCTTCTGAGGAATCAAAATTTGTCACTGGTTCTGAACTCGTGATCGACGGCGGATATACGTCAAGATAATTTTAGTACTCCATGGAGCAAATAGCGGAAAAAAATTTTCCGGTAGAAAATTGTTTTCTTTACACTACCATTGTGAAATAAGCGGAAATCCATCAAATTCTAACCTTACTTCGGGGGCATGATTATTGGACTTTCAGACGGCATACTAATATAAATATTATGAAAAAATTTTTATTCTTCTTCTCAGTTACGGCACTTAACTTCTTAACGATTAATACTTCTGAAGCCCAGGATGGAGTGTGGAAAACCTATTCCAGGGCAAATTCAGGTTTGATCGGAGATTCAGTATCATCGATTGGTTTTGATGGCAATGATAGCCTATGGGTAGCTGTCCGCCAGGGGGTCGCTAAACAAACCTCAAGCGGTTGGAAAGCATACAATACACAGGTTGAAATTCCTTCGAATGAGATCTGGGATATCGATTATACCAATGGAAGTATGTGGTTCGCGCATCATAATGGAGTTACCGGTTTTGATGGTTCTACCTGGAAAACATATACTACAACTAATTCAGGTCTTATTAATTCGCCGGTTCTCCACTTAGCTCATGACGGACAATCCAATTTATGGATAGGCACAGCACGAGGATTATGCCGGTTGTCACCTGATAACTCGTGGACATCGTATAAACATGAAAATACACCCGCCATACCATACGATGGTATCGAATCGATTACTACTGGTCAATCGAACACCTTATGGATGTCTTTTATCGGTACAGCCGGTCTGGTAGTATTTCCTGCTGGCAGTAGTGCGAATGCAAAATACATTAAGCAAGATTCCATCCCTAATTTCCCGAAAGGCCCGGTTTATATCAAATGTTTAGCAACTGATTGGAATGGTAATCTTTGGGCAGGAACAAATAAATATGGTGTCATTCGAATCAACGCAACCGGGGCAACTGTTTTTTCTCAGCAGAATATTTCAGCGATCAAGAATGATACAATTCATACCGTTGCGGTTGATCATTGTGGCAATGTATGGGTCGGGTCTGAAAAAGGGGTGTCAATGTTCGATGGCTCAGCATGGACTAGCATTTCCACAAGCACCGGACAGTTACCTAACGATTATGTATACACAATAGAAGTTGATGCCTCCGGCCATGTTTGGTTTGGTACTAAAGGTGGTGTTACTGAATTTAAACCACTTCCAAAAGCTGTCACGCTGCTTTCCCCAGGCAATTCGGCGATCATCGAAAACGATAGTGTGATTTCCAATTGGGAATGGGATTGCCCTAATATCCTCAAGTATTGGCATGAAATCGCCGATAATGCCGAATTTGCAAATTCGAAGATCGACACAACAAGTGCTTCCCTCACAGAAAGTGCTCATAAGTTAAATATTAATCTGGCAAATAGTACCACTTATTACTGGCGGGTGAAAGCTAAGACCGATGCCGGTTGGGGACCATTCAGCAGTACCTGGACTTTTTCTGTGAACATTCCTTCTTCCGTTGAAATGGGTAATATGATGTCATCTCAATGCAGTATGATGCAGAACTACCCAAATCCTTGCTCAGATAGAACCACTATCGAATTTAGTGTTCCAAAGCATCAGCATGTCACGCTCTCGATCTTCGATATGCTTGGTCGCAGCTGTAAAACTGTGATGGATGATGTGGTCGGGCCAGGTAAATGCACCATGTCAATTGATCTGAATATGATTCAACAAAACGGATTGTATATCTATCGTCTTAAAGTAGGTGAAACCGTTTTGCAACGAATGATGCATGTGGTTAGATAGGAAGTAACCTTCGGCGGCAATGGAGAGACTGAATAAAGCTCACGGCAAAAAAGAAGAAGAGTGGATTTCAGTATTAAAATACGATCCATTGCCGCCGCTGCTATTATCTAAAAATGCAGCCATCGCTTTTTTTGCTGAGCGAGAGTTTGCCCACAAGAAAAAGAATAATTCTGGGATTCTTAGAGAGTTACCAGTAGTACAATATATCCTTCGCAAGCAGCGAAGTGACGGCTCATGGAAATATCCTAGAGGTAATGATAAGATCCGTTCACAGGAGAATTACGACCAGATCGAAACATTTCGTAATCTTGGATATTTAATAGAACTCTATGGGTTTGATAGGAAAGACATTGAAGTAGCTTCAGCCATCGAGTTCTTATTCAGTTTCCAAACACCTACCGGTGATATTCGAGGAATTCTGGGAAATCAGTATACACCATATTATACTGCAGCGATGATCGAACTCTTCGTTAAAGCAGGATTCTCCAGTGACAAACGGGTAGAAAAAGCGTTTAAATGGTTTGATTCAATCCGTCAATATGACGGTGGGTGGGCGATCCCGTTCAGGACTCGAAATAAGTTACTTAGTATTATTTCGATTGATTCTAAACCAATTGAGCCAGACACGTTGCGGCCATTTTCTCATTTAGTTACAGGTGTTGTGTTACGCGCCTATGCTGCTCACCCACACTATAGAAAATCACCAACAGCAAATAAAGCAGGTCAACTATTATTACAAAGTATATTCAGGCATGATGCGTATCCTGATCGAAAGGATAAAAGTTGTTGGCTCAAATTTACCTTCCCATTTTGGTTTACCGATCTGATCTCGGCGATGGACACTCTATCCTGGTTAGGATTTTCAAAACAAGAACCACAAATTGAAAAAGCTATTGGGTGGTTTATCAACCATCAACAATCAAATGGATTGTGGCGATTACCAATTTTAAAAAATAAGAGTATCTTCGATACGGAATTATGGCTGTCTTTGGCAATATGCCGGTTGCTCAAAAGGTTCTATCTTGAAGCGAGATAGAGCATGCGTATTTAATATCGCATTGTAGCATTCCAGATTTTACAAGGTCTATAAAATATTAACTGGGTAAGGGATTCGTAATTTGCATATTTATGCAACTTTATGCAATTTTATGCGTTATCTCGTTCCGTGAATAGTAAGCAACAGATCAAGGCTTCGGTGATCGGGGCGTCGGGATATAGCGGGATCGAGCTCGTACGCTTGCTCTCGCGGCATCCTCATGTCAGCCTTGGTGCGATCATTGCGCAGACTTCAGCGGGAAAAGCATTCTCACAGGTCTCGCTCGGATCGGCCGGCTTGCATACTACTCCGTTCTCTGCATATTCTAGTGAGCTTGTTGCCGATTCAGATGTGATCTTCTCCGCACTCCCATCCGGTGAATCGATGCAGATCGTCCAGTACCTCATTAGTCAAAGCAAAACAGTAATTGATCTCAGCGGAGATTTCCGACTTCAGGATGCCGGTAGCTACGCCAATTACTACGGGAAGGACCACTCGGCAATGCACTTGACAGCTACTTCTGCATACGGCTTAAGCGAGCTCAACCGCGATGCCATAAAAAATGCACAGCTCGTTTCGAATCCTGGCTGCTATGCTATAAGCTGCATCCTCCCGATCGTTCCATTAGTAAAAGATCGTATCATCGACGATGCAAATATTGTTGTCACTTCCCTTTCCGGAATTTCCGGCGCCGGTAAGAAGACGAGCTTCGAGTATAGCTTTACCGAGCTCAATGATTCGGTGCAAGCCTATAAAGTCGGTAAACATCAACATGTGCCAGAGATCAAGCAAGCGGTAAAAACATTTGGTGGCAGCGAGATCGGCTTGACGTTCGTCCCCCATCTTGCTCCGATCACCAGAGGCATTCATACAACGATCGTTGCACCACTCTTTTCGGACGTTAATGCCGAGGATATAACTGCATCGCTTGCTGAGCAATACTCTGCCGAGCCATTCGTTGCATTATCAGGTGCTCAGGCTCCGGCATTGCGACGTGTCCAACATACAAACATGATCGAAATCGGTTGGGCCATCGATCAGTCCACAAATTCACTCGTCGTTCTTTCTACGATCGATAATTTACTGAAGGGCGCTGCCGGACAAGCAGTGCAGAACATGAACATCCTCTTCGGTTTCGAAGAAACATCAGGGTTATAAAATGACTACTACTACCATCACCGGTTTTGGGATAACCTATGCCCGTGGCTTTAAAGCTGGCGGATTATACTGCGGAATCCGCAAGAAAAAGAAAGACCTTGCCATTATTTATAGCGATGTTCCGGCATCGGTCGCTGCTGTCTTTACGCAGAATAAAACGATCGCAGCTCCGGTCATCATTTCAAAAAAGACCTTTGCGTCTTCGGCTACTACCCAGGCGATCGTTGTCAATAGTGGCAACGCAAATGCTTGCACTGGTGAGCAAGGAATGATCGACGCTCAAAAGATGGTCGACGCAACAGCGGCAGCATTATCGCTTCCAACAGATCAGATCTTAGTTGCTTCGACCGGTGTCATCGGCCAGTTCTTACCGATCGAAAATATCGAATCAGGTATCGTCGCTCTTGCTACAGAGCTGACCGATAATGGTAGCAACGATGCTGCTGAAGCGATCATGACGACCGATACTTTCATGAAGTCGTTCGAGCTTTCGGTTAACATCGGCTCGGGAGAAATTCGTATTGGTGGCATTGCAAAGGGCTCAGGTATGATCGAGCCTAACATGGCAACGATGCTTGCCTTCCTGACAACCGATGCCAAGATCGAAAAAGCTCTCTTGCAGAAAGCGTTCTTCTCTGTTGTGTCGCAGACCTTCAACCGCATCTCGGTTGATGGCGATATGAGTACTAACGATATGGCTGTTCTCCTCGCCAATGGCGCTTCTAATACTCCACCACTTGAAGAAGGAACAACAGAATACGATCTTTTTTACGAAGGATTACTAAAAGTTACCACTGAGCTCGCTAAAATGATCGCTCGTGATGGCGAAGGCGCAACGAAGTTGATCGAGATCGAAGTTGCCGGCGCAACGACTGAAGCTGAAGCGTTGAAGGTCGCGCGTTCGGTTGCGAATTCAAATCTTGTCAAGACTGCCATTCACGGTGAAGATCCGAATTGGGGGCGCATACTCGCAGCGATCGGCTATTCAGGTATCGACCTCGATCCCGCTTTTGTCGAGTTATGGCTCAATAACTATCCAATTCTTCAGCAGCAATATCAAATTGTGATTGACGAGATCCCCGTCCAGCATAGCCTGTCGGCAAAGGACATCCAACTCTCGATCAATTTAAATCGCGGGAGTGCCGAGACTCGCTTCTGGACCTGCGATCTTACCAAAGAATATATTTCCATCAACGCCAGTTACCGCTCATAAATGAAAACGATTCATCAGTCGAAAGAGGAAACATTACTCGAAGCGCTACCATACATTCAGCGTTACGAAGGCAAAACATTCGTTGTAAAGTACGGCGGTGCAGCAATGACCGAAGCTTCGCTTCGTGAAGATTTTGCAAAGGATATTACCCTCTTGCAAAAGATCGGTATTCGCATCGTTCTGGTACATGGCGGCGGGCCGGCCATTACCGAACTTGAGCAAAAACTCGGCAATGTCTCGACGTTCGTTGGCGGTTTGCGCTACACTGATGAGCATACTATTAAAGCAGTACTAATGTCGCTTGCGGGGCTAACAAACAAAGAGCTCGTTCATGAGCTTACAAAAAGTGGTGCAGAGGCGATGGGCCTTTCCGGTATCGATGCTTCGCTGCTTAGCGGCAAGCGTAAGAATAGTGCAAAAGGTGATCTTGGCTTAGTTGGCGAGATCAGCACGGTTAATACCACCTTCCTCGATGATCTTATCGCAAAAAAGATCATCCCTGTCATCGCCCCGATTGCCTGCGGAGAAAATGGCGAGCTATTAAATGTAAACGCTGATGAAGCAGCTTCTGCCATTGCCATTGCTCTGGGCGCAGAAAAATTATTCTTCATCAGCGATACTAATGGCGTGCAGGTCGATGG
Organism: Kapaibacterium sp. (SeqCode); assembly: GCA_035712525.1. Lineage (GTDB taxonomy): Bacteria > Bacteroidota > Ignavibacteria > Palsa-1295 > Palsa-1295 > JAFDZW01. Next base: position 282 of record DASTAO010000032.1, on the reverse strand, counting down.
TGAAGTTGTACCGACATTAACGCAAAGCCGCGCGGAGCAATACATCATCAACGGTATCATTACCGGAGGCATGATCCCAAAAGTCCATTCCGGTTTCGAAGCGCTCAATGGCGGTGTGAAAAAAGTGCACATCATCGTGCCCGATATGCACTCGATGCTTCTTGAGATCTTTACGAACGAGGGTGTTGGTACTCAAATTATTAACGATGAGTATCCGCTTGCTGATGATACCAATGCTCCGTTAGCAACAAAACATCTTCTTGATTTTAGCCAGCTCGGCGC
>DASTAO010000031.1:0-3382 GCA_035712525.1 Kapaibacterium sp. (SeqCode) | reverse complement strand
GCCGGCAGGGAAGATGCCTTCTTCCGGATGGCCTTTCGGAAGCGATGGGAAGTTATATCTAAACTCCGGCGGATTCACCATCGGCTTGCCATTAACGAATACCTGTTTGCCACGAACTTCAAGGGTATCGCCGGCAATGGCGATGCAGCGCTTGATATAATTGATATTGCGTTCGCGGGGAATAACGAGATCGCGATCGCCAGGGTATTCAAACACCACGACATCACCACGATTGACATCATTGTAATGCCAGGTGAAATGTGGGATCGGGATGTTCGTCAAGGGAAGATACTTTGGTGAGCTTATTCCATAGACAAGCTTATTGACGAATAGAAAATCACCAACGAGAAGTGTATTCTTCATCGAACCGGTCGGAATGCGAAAAGCCTCGACGAAGAACGAGCGGAGGATAAGAGCGATCAGCGCTGCATAGATCAGCGATTTCCAAAAGCTTTCTTTTTTCTTAGGTTTAGTACCGCGTGGTATAAGTGCCATAACTGTTAATTATTCCGATATCTGCAATATTGCGAGGAAGGCTTCCTGCGGCACTTCGATGCGGCCGACCTGCTTCATTCGCTTCTTACCTTCTTTCTGCTTTTCAAGCAGTTTACGTTTACGGGAAATATCGCCGCCGTAACACTTCGCGGTTACGTCCTTACGCATTGCCTTCACGGTTTCGCGGGCGATAATCTTTGCTCCGATCGCTGCCTGAATGGCAACTTCGAACATATGACGGGGGATGAGTTCGCGAAGTTTCGTACAGAGCTTCTTGCCCCACTCGAATGCTTTATCGCGATGAACGATCGTGCTAAAGGCATCGACCGGATCGCCGTTGAGCATGATATCGAGCTTGACAAGATCGGACTGACGATATTCTAAAAATTCATAATCGAGCGATGCATAACCGCGCGAGATCGACTTCAGCTTATCATAGAAATCAAAGATGATCTCCGAAAGCGGAAATTCGTAATGAATATCGGCGCGAGTTGAATCGAGATAGGTTGTTGTCTTATAGACGGCGCGACGCTCGGTCGCCAGCTTCATGATGCCACCAACATACTCCGATGGGACGATGATCTGCGCTTTTACGTATGGTTCTTCGACGTATTCGATCTTACCCGGTGCAGGCATTGCCGATGGGTTATCGACTTTGATCACTTCACCGGAGGTCGTCGTGACGAGATATTCTACGTTCGGAACGGTCGTAACGAGGCTTTGATCGAACTCTCGCTCAAGACGCTCCTGGATGATCTCCATGTGGAGCAGGCCGAGGAAGCCGCAACGGAAACCGAAGCCAAGGGCGATGGAGGTTTCCGGTTCGTAGAGTAGCGACGAATCGTTGAGTGCAAGCTTATCGAGCGAATCGCGAAGTTCGGTATATGCTTCGGCATTCTGCGGATAGATACCGGCGAACACCATCGGCTTCGATTCTTTGAAACCGGAGATAGCCTCGGTGGCCGGATTACGGAAGGTAGTGATGGTATCACCGACACGAGTATCCTTTACATTCTTTACTCCGGCAATGAGATAGCCGACATCACCAGCCGATAACGTCTTCTTTGATTCACGGCCTAAGCGAAGTGTGCCAAGCTCTTCAACGCGATATCGCATCTTGTTCGACATGAACATGATGTCCTCACCTTCGGTGATCGTGCCATCGAAAACACGGATATAGGCTACGGCCCCACGATAGGGATCGAACTTCGAATCGAAAATGAGCGAACGAAGCGGGGCATTCGGATCTCCTTTTGGCCCCGGTATTCTTGTGCGGATCGCTTCGAGAATTTCTTTGATGCCGATACCGGCTTTAGCGCTCGCTAATAAAATATCTTCTTTCTTGCAGCCGATGAGTTCGATGATCTGATGGCTTACCTCATCGATCATTGCCGATTGAAGATCGACCTTATTCAATACCGGAATGATCTCAAGTCCGGCATCGATGGCAAGGAATAAATTCGTGATCGTCTGAGCTTCAATACCCTGAGTAGCATCGACAACTAAGATCGCGCCTTCGCAGGCAGCGAGCGAGCGGGAAACTTCGTACGTAAAATCGACATGGCCGGGAGTATCGACCATATTATAGGTATAGGCCTCGCCATCATCGGCCAGATACTTCATGGTGATGGCGTGGAGCTTAATGGTAATGCCGCGCTCCTGCTCGAGATCCATATCGTCGAGCACCTGATTGTACTGCATCTCGCGAGCGGCAATGGTCTTCGTCTCTAAGAGCAGTTTATCTGCCAGAGTGCTTTTGCCGTGGTCAATATGGGCAATAATGCAAAAATTACGTATTCGCTCGAGCGACATGCAGGGGTTTTCCTCTACCTAAATTTGGTTAGCAACGGAAAACAGCGGAACGTAGGGAATGGCTCCGAGCGGGAGGAAATGGGGCTTTAAAACACTAAAGGCAGCTTTCGCTGCCTTTAGTAAAAGTATATATACTCGTATTATTGGACCAAAATTTTGTAGGTGGTATTGATACCATTCGATTGGATCTTTGCTATGTACACTCCTGGTGTCAGCCGCGGTAGTGGCAATGCGAGAGCCGAGATCGCTTCTTGTGCCGGCCACTCGATCACTTTTCTGCCGAGTAGGTCGTAAAGCGAGCAGGATAATTTCTGTGTGTTATCATCAGGAAGTTCTATTACCAACCGGTGGCTGTAATAATAGACCTTCATACGATTATCTTTGGACTGATCATTTGAGACTCCGAGTACACCTTTGAATGTACCGGTGACAGCCATGATGTTGGTGTCTCTTATAGTTTGGGCAGCATCCGTGAAACAGGTTACCTGAAGATTCGCATGCCGATCTTGAAAGTTATTTTTGGTGTAATCAGGGGCGAAGGCGATATCGACCCAGATCGAATCATGTGGATTCATCTCAAAGTTTTCAAGAGGATTCAAACTCAGTTGATTTCCTACGATTCTGAATTCTGAAGCATCTGACCCACTAAAAAATACCTCGTCAATTAGTATTTGCGATGGTCCAATACTCTTCAGAAAAACTCGTTGGACGACTAAGGTTGGTTTAGTGATCGAATCCGCTACGATGGTAGTCTGGCCTCGATTCCAAATGATGCCAGATCTAAGGCCGGTGCCTTTTAAGAATGACCACGATTTTATTTGATCGGTAAAAGGAGGCTTTATATCAGTACTCCACGTCACCACGGATGAGTCAGGGCCTACATCTTTAGGAGAATAACAGAAAAATAGATTTATAGAATCATGACGAGGATGGGTTACATCATTATTGGGATATAGTGTATAGGGTAATCGGGCAAAGCTCTCGGGAGTCATGCTAAACTCTTTGCTAAAATTATCGATGATCCAGTTCGGAGTAAGTATAAATGGTAGTGTACCGACATTTTGTATGGTAACCT
>DASTAO010000030.1:0-3393 GCA_035712525.1 Kapaibacterium sp. (SeqCode) | reverse complement strand
ACGTTCGCTCCATCGCTTAAGGTAGGGGCGATGCTCGGAGCACTGTTTGCGGTTGGGACAAGCCTTGGGCTCGGACCGATCAATATCGGCTTCTATTCGATCGTCGGTGCGGCAGCTGTACTTGCCGGCACCTGGCGAGTGCCCCTTACCGGGGCGGTACTATTATGCGAGATTAGCCATAATTACGATTTCCTATTACCATTATTACTGGCAACGGTTCTCGCCGTATTCATAGTCGAACGAGCAAAGAGCATCGAGACGTTTAATCCGCTCGATAAAAGCCATTGATCGTTAGTAGCCGAAACTAAAGGACAAGGGACCAGCGGTTAGAAATTGAATGATCGCTAGCAACATCGTCGTAAGCTGACCGAAGTTAATTCCTTTTTGCCCGAGTGCCTGATTCCCTTTAGTGGTAATTTCAGCTCTGATCGAGATTGGTAAGCTGTAGGTTACGGACTTGATTAGCCCTTCGCTCTCGAGTTTGTGTGCGAGCGCAAAGCGTTCCTCTCCACTTAGGGTGTAGCCCGCCGATTGCAAGATCTCATTAAATGTTTTTTTTCTCCCGTATTGTCGTAAGCCTTTTAAGATTTCAGTTGTGATATCATCCATGATCCAAAAAAATTGTATGAATAGGTTATGTATTCCATTGCAGCATCGTGCCAGAGACGTAAACAATACCATGATGCTCGGAGGCAGCGCCATTATGAGCATCATGGTATTATATCGTTGAGTCAACCCTTCGGAGCGTCATGACTACCGGTCATAACCTTCCGAGGACTTGAGCCTTTGTCACCGCCTTATATGCGCGGTCAACAATGGAATTATCAACTTTATGAAACCGCTCTTCGGTATCAGTCGCCAAGAGAACTGTTCCGGCAGCGATGATCCCAAGGTGATCGCGATCGGTTCCCCGTTTGAAACCAGTCGGTAACGCCTTCAAGATCGAGACTGGCATTTCCACCGTATAACTGCGGTGCAGCGCATCGGCAACCGTACAGCGAAAATGTTCTAATCCCTCAACCAGCTTCACCAATGTTATCTTTTGCAATATTATCACCTCCTTCAAATTATATTGATTACCATATAACTATAACCAATTCTCCGGAGGCTTGGTTCATCACTTCGCGACTGTTAGTTAGCACAACTTTTGGAGAGAACCTTACTACCTATTACCCCAAACTATATCCCCCATTAGACCCATAGTCTTCATCGTAAAAATATGTCGGGAGCGTTCCTTTTAGATCCAGGAGTTCTTTCCATTCCTGTGGGGAGAATTTCCAGCCATTATCGTCGCAATCCTTTTGGTATGTTGTACGGATCATTGCCGGCGGAAATGGGTCGCCTTCATTATCTTCATAGCGCACTGGAATATATTCATAGAACGTCTCCCGGTATGTCCAGTTTATCTGTTCGAGATACGCCGTACCGTTCTCATTTACGATCTCCCATCGATAATAATAGATATGCTGGAAGTACGAAGAGACAGGATAGATCACCATTTTTATCTGAGCCAATGCACCAGATGTAGTCATCACACAAGCAGCGAGAAACGGAGTGAAGGTTTTCATATCGGTAACGGAAATTGTACACATCTTGAGTTAGTACAGAAAGTGTGCCTAAGCTTCCAATAGTATAAGGGCATTTTATTGTGACCATTGTTTGGACTGAGCTTTACTATTCTGGGTTTAGGCAAGTATGAGTAACGATACTGATTACCCCTCCTTTTCAAGCAGGGGCTGGGGTGGTTGATTCGTCGGGAATGGCATTTGGAAAGAATAGGTGGTTTTATGGGCACCATTCAAGCCGGCGATACGTTTGATATATTGTAAAAGATATTTTCTTTCCCGCCGGACGAATCCGGAAGGGAAAATCTCAACCGTTTTAACTCGAAACAGTACTATGGGAACATCATTTATCAAAAACATCCCGCTGGCAGCGGGCGAGATCACTATTGTCAAAGGGCGCCATGCTGCAGATATCATGCGTTATTCCTGCGAAATGGCCAGAAGCCTTCAGAAAAAAGGCATTGGGTCGCTCATCGTTAATACAGGGCTTTCGATCAATCGCTTTCGCGAAGCGGCAAAAACGGCAGGAATCGACTGGCCGCTGACCGAGCATCAGTATGGCAGCGATCAAACGAACACTTACCGGGCTCAGTATAAATATATCGGTAATGCTCCGCTGCTTATTCATAATTCTTATGCCGGTGATCTCATCGGCGAAATGGCTCTGATCTATCAGATCGTCATCGAGGCGAAGGTTTCGGTTGTCTTTATTACGTCATGGGAGTGGAGCTCCGAAGGCTGGCGGCGAAAAGAACGGTTGATGTTTGCCCTTCGCAAACTATTGGAAGAACGGCAGATCGTGCTCGTCGTTTTTTCGCAAAGCCGTACTAATACGATCGCCGGTGAATATGACCGCGGCGGTGTTGGGAAACTCGCTACCATTGCGGGTGATGTTGTCGAACTCGAACCGTCAGAGAAACTCGCAGCGGCCGTACAGCGAGTCTCGCCGATCGCCTTTCGCGACGAAGAGGAGCAGCAGCTTTTTGCCGGGAGTGCACAATTAGTTAGCAATGAAATCAATAAGATACCTGGGGTACTCTCGAGCAGCGAGGCTCCGGAAATTTTACGGCCGATTTTTAGCGATATCCGTACGAGTACCTGATGGTTTTCCAGGGTTTATCATTCCACCAGCGCAGTTCGGCAGTAAGATTTCCTCTGGAGTCATATTCAAATTGATATTTCTGAGTACGGCGCTCGTCCTGGAATGTCTTTGCCAGCAACCGATCATCGATTGAATAAGAATATACCGTATGCCAGAAGTGACGGTATGGTCTGTTGTAAAAATTGTAATCGATATGTTCCTCGATCAGCCTGCCCTTGGCATCGTATTTGAAATAGGAGACAGTTGCCTGATATTGGACTGAGTCATAAAAAAGCGATGAATCGGTCGTCTTGATCTTTTGGTGGCGGGCATTATAGAAATGCCGCTTGATCATCTTAAGCGTCGAATCGCGATTCGAAACTGTTTTTTCCAGGATGAGGTTGCCGCGCCGGTCATAAGAATATTCGACCCACGATGTAGGATGGAGCCCTTTATTCAATGCTCGTTGTCTGAGCAAATCGGGATGAGTATTGCGCTCCTCGGTGGTAACTTTTGGATCGGGATAATCTTCAAAGTATCGATGGGTGATCTTCTTAATAAGCCTCTTTTTTCTATCGTATTTGAAATAATAATGTTCGGTAATTCTACCATCGCCTGCTCTTATCAATACCTCGGTTACATTACCGAAGCTATTAGTCTTTGCTTCGTAGTAATCCCAGGGGCTATTATCTTTATAGGGCCTGCTATCGAGCCACATCGAAACCGAGTTGGTCCGACGCCTCAGGA
>DASTAO010000029.1:0-2376 GCA_035712525.1 Kapaibacterium sp. (SeqCode) | reverse complement strand
GCCATACCCAAGTTGCTGCAATAACAATCGCATCGAATCGCGCTTTTCAACCGTCTCTCCCTCTTTTAGATAGGGAAATCGAAACAGTTTTGTGTAGCCGCTATACTTTTTTATAAGTGAATCGCACCGAAGGAAATCATTATAAAAAGTGAGAATCGGAAGTTTCTTTGCCGGGTAATACCAATGCGACCAGCTGTGATTGCAGATCAAATGACCTGCTTTATTCCATTGTTGTATCAATGAATCGCCGGCAGTAGATGATATACGCATTCCACAAACAAACAATGCTGCCTGTAAATGATGGTGGTTGAGTGTTACCAGAACTCTTGCTGCTCGATCCTGCGCCCGTAAGAGCGGTTGATCGTTGAGATTCGGATCATCGAAGGTTAAGGCGATCTTCGGATGCTGCTGTTGGGAAAATCCCAGCGAGGTTACAAGAGCAAGAGTAGGTAAAACAATGCAAAATCTAATCATTGGTATCAGTATAATCCATTACCATAGGTTCTGAGCCATTTCGTTGCCTCTTTATATCCCGGACATACTTCGGCAACACGCTTCCAGAAGCGTTTCGAATGATTCATGATCTCCGTATGCACGAGTTCATGTAACATTACATACTCGATCGCGAATACTGGGGCTTTGATAAGATGATAATTAAGGCTGATATGCTTTTTCGATGAGCAGCTTCCCCAACGAGTCTTCGCACCTCGGATCAAGAGTTTATTATAAGAAAACCCAAACTGAGTTGCCAGATCCAATAATCTAGTTGAAAAGTATTTTTTGGCTTCTTTACGATACCATTTTTCAAGTGCAACACTATTGGTGGTATCAAAATCAACGGTAATGGATCTACCCAGGAATAGTATCTCTCCTTTAGGAAGCTGTGGGGCTTGCGAACGGAGATGTTTGTAGTGGGCGATCGTCTTTTCGATCCAGCCAGCCTTTTCGATGAGGAAGGCATTCAAGGCTCGCTCCGGAAATCGCATCGGAATAACAACTCGTACCTCAAGATCATAATTAATATAGATACGGGCATACTTGACGCGGCGGCGGTGGAGGGTAAAGCTTTCAAGTTGTGGGAACAGCGGCAGCATGGATGATATAACAAAAACCAATACTGAATATTTCTCTTACTCGCTTAATATTTGTTCGATCTCTTTATTGGGTACGATCCAAATGAGGGCAACAACGACGATCAGCACAAGAGAGAACAGTGTGTCAACAAATGCGAGCGGAACAGCGGCAAGATAGAGGGCAGTCGAGATCTTTTCCCGGATATTACTTTTATGAAAGGCTTCGGAAAATCGGGTATGCTCGGTTTTGGTAGATTGTATTGCTTTGCGTAAGATAGAAAACGAGATGCCGCAAAGTACCAAAAGAATCGAATACACGGCGACCGAAACACTATCGAAGCTATTGCCACCCATCCACGAAGTCACAAATGGAATAAGTGATAACCAGAACAGCAAATTCATGTTCGCCCAAATGATCTTGGCATTCACCCGGTTTGCCGTGTGAAGCAAATGATGATGATTTCCCCAATAAATACCAAGATAGACAAAGCTCATCAGGTAGCTTCCGAGTGTCTCAAGTACCGGTTTTACAGCGACCCAGTTGCTCCCATAGGGCACTTTCAATTCCAGCACCATAATGGTGATCAGGATCGCGAGCACACCGTCACTGAATGCCTCAAGGCGGTTCTTATTCATGAAGCAGGTTGGTAGTATTGTTGTAATGCCTCGATCTTTTCCGTGCTGGGATAGACCGACCGAGCAACAAGTACAAGCCAAAACAATGGTAAGAGATGAAGATAGGAAATGGGGTCGATTGCCTTTACCGACGGAGGGATCTGGATAAGGATCACCGCACTAAAGAGTGCAACACCTTCGGTCGTTGCCAATTGGACTAACGACGCAGTATAATAGCGATTGATAAAAGTATTATCACCGGATCTCATCGCCTGATTTCCCGATAATAGCTTTTTTCGTAATAGTCGTTGGACAGAAAATAGGGCAACAGCCATAGCTAATAGTACGATGCGTAATATTGTTGGATCGGTTGCAAAGGAAGAAGAATCAGGGCCGAGAAAAAAAGCAATGATCGTAAACAATCCTGCACCAGTTGGTAAGACAAAACAGATCAGTTTTAAGGCGTTAAGCTGTTTATCGGCAGTTGGTGAGTTCATTTCCTTCGGGTAATAAGATACAACTTTTCCACTCGCTATGAGAAAAAAAACTTATCTTGTATTGTTCCGAAGAAGGGGTAGGGTTTTTACTTGGGTTTATATACGCCACTGTGCTTAACGATCGTACCGTTTAGTGTTATTTCATTCCAAACATTACCGATCCTTACTGCTGCAGTCGAGTCTTTAAATTC
>DASTAO010000028.1:0-6501 GCA_035712525.1 Kapaibacterium sp. (SeqCode) | reverse complement strand
ATCGACGTACACGATAAGCGGATGCCGTGGCATGCAGACATTCAGGAAGCTCTTATGGCCGAGGCAATCTTCAAATGTAAAATCGAAACAGCCGCCAATGGTCGAATCGAGCTGCTCGATAAAGACAGTATGAATGTCCTTATCGGAAGCACAAGGACGAATGCTGTCTTTATAATAGATAATGAAATTAGCACTATCGGTACCCTGCAATGGCGACCAGGAAATACTCTTTAGTCCGCGATCGGTTTTCCGGTCGTCGTGAACATCGATCTGCTTATGTAAAATATCCGTACCGGCATAGACACTATCGATCGGCGGATCGAAATCGGTCTCAGCGCAGCCGACATCGATAGTATGACCACAAGTATCACCGGTAAAGGCAAATTGATCAAGCGAACTTGTCCCTGTTAATTTTAACTCGCTCATTACATCGCCCTGGCAGAAATATTCCGGCGATGCTTTTACATACCAGTCCAACGCCTGTACCCCACCCGGCTGCAATGTTAACCCTGTTCCTGACGGAGGTTGTGTATACGATTTTCCGATCAGAGAATAGGAAGGAGGTACGTCGACGACATCTAGATTGCCACTAACCGTTAGAGTAAAAAAAGTATTTGCTGCTGCAATACCGGCCTGCCCGGTTTGAAAATCAAAAACCTGTTGAGGATTAATTGCCCATATTTCATACTTAAAGGGATTCGGAGAATAGGTCTGAGTCTTTTTATCCCATTTAATGGTGTTCGGATAATCCAGAACCGCAAAAAGCGAGCCGTTGCAATATGGCACTGTTGCCGTCCCATACGCTGTGGCCCCACAGACAACTTTTACATTTTGATACGCACCGATCTGAGGAAATTCTATTAACTCGGCAATGTCGCCACCAACTTTGCCTGGTGTTAAGGCAACACCTGGCTGACTCAAGGTACCGACTCCCCAATTGGCTACACTCCAGAAGAGGGTATCCATTTCTTTCCAGTTACCGATTGTATAGCGCGAAGGCTTAACCGTGCCTATTTGTGGATTATCCAAATAGCCGTATGCACAAAGACCAGGGTTTGCCTGCGGCAGATCATAGAGAAAAGCCATGTAATGATCGGGTATTCCCGGGGGCTGGTCTTTCATGAACTGCTGCCAATTTCGGTAATAGCCGAAGCGATGCAAAACGATAGGGCCGTCATTGGCATTTGGTTCACCAGGCTTGAATGCAGAAGGATCGGAAATATCAATATCGAGTAAAAATTGGCACGAAACGGCGATGGGTGTATTCTGATGATTAAGGAATGACCACCGCATTAAGATCTGCCCGCCATTATTGACTTCAACAGGATAAACATCCTGAATAATATCTACATTGTCTCGGCGCCAGATCGTCCTGACCGTATCGCCAATTTTTTGCGATGTTCCATCCTGAAGCAAATAGGATTGTCCGCGGCCGAGCGTCGGAGAAGTTGCAAGATCGTTATTAGTATACAGGGCGCCGTTGATGTTACAGCTAAAAAAGCTTTTGTCCGGAAAGGTCAACATCGGGTCGAGACTCCGACCGGGAGGAAGCAAAATATGAATTCTACCGGTGCCTTCTTGGACATCGGCAAAGACATATTTATTCCAAGTCTTTTGAGCAAAGACCGTCGTGGAAACAGAGAATAGAATCCACGAGAGAACAGCCCGAGCTACGAGCCTTGTCCATGGGGAAGATATTCGAGATGTATGATGCGGGGTACCCATAGGAACAGATTGTTACAAAAAGTAACACAAAGTCCTAAGAATAGTTTACCCGTTTATCGGTGGAAATCTGGGGGTGATCCCAGATTATTTTTATAGGTTTCCGCGGAGTGCCTGTTCGCGTTCGATCGACTCGAAAAGTGCCTTAAAATTGCCTTTTCCGAAGCTTCTGGCTCCTCGGCGCTGGATGATCTCGAAGAATACCGTTGGCCGGTCTTCGACAGGTTTGGTAAAGATCTGAAGCATATAGCCATCATCATCGCTATCGACTAAAATGCCAAGCTCTTCAAGCTTATCGATCGGCTCATTGATTTTGCCAACGCGAGCTTCTAATTCGCGATAATAAGAACTGGGGACTCGTAAAAATTCTACACCCTGCTCGCTGAGTTTTTTAACTGTCGATAAGATATCGCCGGTGATAAGAGCAATGTGCTGCACGCCCGGTCCATTGTACCACTCGACATACTCTTCGATCTGAGATTTCTTTTTCCCAGTTGCCGGCTCATTGATCGGAAATTTAATTTTCTCCGAACCACTCGCCATTACCTTGGACATCAACGCAGAATACTCAGTGCTAATATCACTATCGTCAAAAGAGATGAATACATGAAAGCCCATGACCTCTTCGTACCACTTCACCCATTTATTCATTTCATTCCAGCCGACATTGCCGACGATGTGATCGACTGCGGCAATGCCGGTCGGGCGGGCAACCGGATCAGGTTCTGTGATCGCTTTGAAACCGGGAGCAAAACCTTTGTAATTTTTGCGCTCCACGAAGGTATGAAGTGTATCGCCGTATGTTTTGATAGAAGCCGTTTTGAAGGTACCGTTCTCATCCGTTATTTCTCTCGGCTCCTGAACACCAACTGCTCCGCGCTTAGTCGTTTCTTTATAAGCCTTTTCAACGTCATTAACTTCGATGGCGATCGAATTGACTCCGTCGCCATGCTTGGCAAGCAGTGCATTGATATAGCTATCCTGAGTAAGCGGTGTGGTTAGGACAATGCGAACTTTGCCCTGCTCTAGAAGGTAGCTGGTACGATCGCGAAGGCCGGTCTCTAAGCCGGCATAACCGCGAATGCTAAAGCCGAAAGCTGCGCGATAATAGTATGCGCTTTGCTTGGCATTACCGACGAAAAACTCAAGGTGGTCTATACCGTTAAGCGGTAAAAAATCCGTAGCTGGGGTGGTGGCAACGGCGGATTCTGCGACTAATTCTGCTTGTGACATTGTTTTTCTAATGATAAATTATTTGTGAACGTACCAAACAATGGTTTGTCGAATTGGGTTTTGGGTGAAAAAGTGTAATCTCCTATCGGCTACTATTGCCCTTTTAGTGGCTGTTTTGCTTGGTACAGCGTCGGTTGCCCAGCCCGTCACCTCCCCGGCAAAAGACCAGAATCCTGCTGAAATTCGTTCGATCACTGAACTCCAGAATGACCTTAATGGCATCCTCTCCGATTCTAAATTTTCTAATGCCAATATCGGTATTGAAGTTAGATCGCTGAAAAACGGTGAAAAGTTATTCCAGCTTAATGCCGAAAAGAATTTTACTCCAGCATCCAATTTAAAGCTTGTTACCACCGCTGCCGCCCTTTCCATTCTCGGCCCTGATTTTAGATATTCTACTCAAGTTGTAAGCTCTGGGAAAATAGCCAGAAGTGTGCTTCGAGGCGATCTTATTGTTCGTGGCTCCGGCGACCCGACACTCGGCTCGCCTTCGATGTTTCCTCAGAAAGAACCCTCTGCTGTCTTTGATGCCTGGGCCGATTCACTCGAAGCGCTTGGCATTGAAAAGATCGATGGCAATATCGTCGTCGATCCTAATTATTTTACCAGCGATATTTTTCCGCTCGGTTGGTCGATCGAAGATGAACCCTACTACTTTTCCGCTCAATCATCCGGAATAGCGTTTGCTGATAATGCTGTGAGCGTAACCGTCGCCCCTGGCCTTCGCGCCGGAGCCAAGCCACTCTATGAGCTTACCCCCGAAAGCGAATATTTTCAGGTTAATGATCTTGCCGTTACCCGGGATATTTCACAGTCAAAAAAAGACAGCGGTACCTCCAGTGGCAATTCCATTACCATTTCGAGAATACCAGGCGAAAATACCATTACGATCCAGGGCAGCATCGATAGAGGCTCGCAAGCTGTCAGCGAACAGCTTTCAGTTGATGATGCACCGAATTATGTTGCGACTATTTTTCGCGAAACATTGCAAGCTCATGGCATAACCGTCACCGGTGCTGCGATGACGACTGCTGATCTCGATGAGCGGATCAACTATAACCAAACAAGGATTCTCATCAATCATCTGAGCCCCCCGATGTCGGATATTGTTCGGGTCATTAATAAAAAATCTCATAATTTTTATGCCGAGCAGGTCTTCAGGACGATCGGTAAAGAAGCATTAGGAAAAGGCGATTGGCTAACCGGAGCATTGTCGGTAAAACATTATTTGTCTTTTACCGGTATCGACCCCGAGCAGGTTTCCTTATACGATGGTTCGGGCCTTTCGAGAATGGATCTCATTTCTCCGGATGATTTTGTCTCACTACTTCGAAGTGTCTATAATGATACTCGGATTAGGCCTTTTTTTGATTCATCATTACCTGTCATGGGAATCGATGGTACGCTATCCTCGCGTCTTCATGATAGCCGCGCGACGGGAAATGTCAAGGCAAAGACCGGTTCTTTGACGGGTGTCCGAAGCTTAAGTGGCTACCTTACAACTAAAGAAAACGAACCCCTTGCCTTCTCGATCATCGTGAATAACTATACGGTCTCAGGCAGTGAAGCCCAAAACCTGATCGATCTGATCGTCCTACGGTTAGTTAATTTTGCTAGATTTTCGCTTGCTAAGGAGCCACCGATGGGTAAGTAACCTCTTTATAAATCATCATTTTGAGTGTGCACCCCACACTAATTCCCTTTATTGAAAAGGGCCGGTTTTTCGACCGGCTCCTTCTTCGTTTCTCCGGTACAAATATACAAAATTTATTGAAAAAATGCAAATCAAAATATCAAAAATATATGATAAGTGGATAATTTGTGAATAAAAAAAGACACCAGTTTAGGCAATCGAAAAATCGTAGTTATTGGTATTATTTTTATTGTTATTTTTATCTCGTTTCGCATTGCCGGCTGGCTGCTTTTCACTCACCTGGGACAGATCGAATTTTATCTGGGAGCCATTCGTCAAATGAACATAAATGGGTTCATTTGTGATGGCAGTAAACTCGACCCGAAACCGATTCCCGAAATACGGATTATCGCGATCCACGCAATATACTATTTTTCCCGAAAACATAACACTAATGGAAGATTCTTTTTCACTTGGTAAATACGAAAGATGTTGCCATGGTGGATTTCTAAATATTTAAAATTTTCCATCGAACTTTCGGCACCCCTCCCCTCTCCTTTTACTATAACTAACCATTTTTTAAAAGGGAGATTTACAATGAAAAAACTGATTATTGCTCTTTGCTGCCTGTTTACGATCCATTCTGTTGCCCTTGCCGACCCTGAACCGGCGCAAGCACAAAAGAATCTGCAGCAATTTGTCGGTAACTGGACGGGGAAGAACGTCAGCATTCAAAATGGCGGACAGACGATCCATACCGAATACCATGCCGATTTCAAAACCGTAGCCGACGGCACCGGTATCACCATGCACGAATGGTTTACCGCCGAAGGCATGGGTCAATATATCGGTGAAAATATCGTCGGTTACGATCCGAACACTGGGCTGATCCACTGGTACAGCATCGATAATACCGGTACCTGCCACGATCACTATGGCTATTGGATAAACAACAAGCATTTGTTTGTCCAGCATCAGGGTGTGGTTGAAGGAAAAATGTATGTCGAGCAGCTCGACATGGAATTCATCTCGGCTACCGAGATGCATGTGACCGTTACCGGCATGCTTAACGGCACAGTCACTGAAAAGATAGACGGCACATTCAAGAAGATGCAGTAACAGGCACCACGAAATAACATCTGCGGAAGCCGGCAAGGAAACAATCCGGCTTCCGTCTGTGCCGTATTATAGAATCTAAAATTGTAGTATGTTTGTACTACTGTCACAACCGCAAAAGCATTGACAGAATCAGCCTTCATAATCGACCTCGTTCATCTCACCCGAAGCGGCGATCGGCGAGCACTCGATACGCTCTTCGCCGTCGTGCGGCCGAAGATGTATGCGTATGCGCTGAAGATCTGTAAGTTCAATCTCGTTGCTGAAGATGCATTGCAAGATGCGCTGCTCTACGCTCACCTGCATTTTCATCAACTCAGAAATCCCGAAGCATTCCTACCGTGGCTTCGCTCGATCGTCAAGCGCTCGTGCTGGCAAACGATCAATAATTCATCTAGGAGTAGCTCTCTCGATACCGATTCGCTGAGCACTTCAGCGCTTGAATATGAATTCGAATCGACTGTCGAAGCTCAATTCGAATCAGCGCAGATAATGGATTGCATTGATTCGCTAAGCGATACCCTTCGCCCGACAGTCTTGCTTCGCTATTTCAGTTCTAAAAATGAATATACCGATATTGCAACACTTCTCGGTATCCCAGTCGGCACTGTTCGCAGTAGATTGAACGAAGCGAAGAAGCAACTTCGTACCTTGTGGGACAATAGCGGCGGCATCGACTTGCCTGAACAGCTTCGCCGAGAATCGGAAGAATGGAACGACTTTTACCGTGAACACTGGGATGGCATTTATGATAATATTGGTATTCGCTCACAGTTCTTCGATCATTTCATTCCGGA
>DASTAO010000027.1:0-4872 GCA_035712525.1 Kapaibacterium sp. (SeqCode) | reverse complement strand
TGATGAGCATGCCTTCGCTCGTCGCTGTCTTGGCGATCGAGAACGAAGCGCTTGCCGTATACACAAATGCCAGCGATGCCAACAGGAGCCCCGTCACGGTTATAAACAGACTAAGGTCTGCTGTTTTTTTCGCTTTCATTTGACACTATAACTTATTTACTAATTCCTTAAACACTCTACCCCGATGCTCATAATTATCGAACATATCGAAGCTCGCACAAGCTGGTGATAGCAGTACGACGTCACCGCTCGAAGCGGTTTCGCGTGCTAACTCGATCGCTTTCTCCATCGAATGACCTGCCGGGCAGATCGGAAGAATATCCTTAAAGAACTTCTCGATCTTCGCAGCCCCATCACCAATGGTTACCATCGCTTTCACATGCTCTTTGACAAGTTCTTTGATCGCTTTGTAATCATTGCCTTTGTCCTTACCACCGGCAATAAGCACGATCGGCTGTTTGAAACTTTGCAGAGCATATTTTACCGAATCGACATTTGTAGCCTTGGAGTCGTTATAATATTTTACTCCATTAAGCTCCCTGACGAATTCAATTCGATGCTCAACTCCCTTGAATCGTTCAAGCGTCTTGCGGATCGAATCGAACTCGACGCCCATGGCTCTTGCCATAAGTGTCGCCGCCATCGCATTCATCAGATTATGCGGACCGGGAATACCGATCTTCTCTATTGGCATAACCGGTTCCTTCTCACGCCCAATACGAATAACGAGTTCTCCGTTTTCAACGAAGGCGCCGTTCTTCATCGGCTCGATTAGCGAAAATCCGTAGGTACGAATGCTAAGGGTATCAGCAAAACTGCGGATCACTTCGTCGTCATGATTATAGACGAGTATATCATGTCCCTTTTGATTTTCGGTAATGCGAAACTTCGATTGAATGTACGCTTCGTAATTCTTGTAGCGATCCAGGTGATCGGGTGTGATATTCAGGAGTGCCGAAACCTTCGGACGAAACTCCTTTATAGTGTCCAGCTGAAAGCTTGATACTTCAAGCACGTTTATGGCTTTTTCGCCAACGGCTTGCTCGATCGTATCGGCAAAGGCAGTGCCGATATTTCCTGCAACGACTGTACTCCATCCTGCATCCTTAAAGATCTCTGCAGTAAGTGCAGTCGTTGTCGTCTTTCCATTCGTACCGGTGATCGCAACGATCGGTGCTTCGGCGAAACTTGAAGCGAGTTCTATCTCTCCGATGATCGGAATGTTCTTTGCGCGAGCAAGATCAAGGATCGGTATCGTTATCGGTACACCCGGGCTGATAACGATCATGTCTGCTTCAAGCACCAGATGCGAATTCGTACCAAACTCATAGGGTACCACAAGTTCTTCCAGTTCTTTTACTGTATCGGCATATTTTTCTTTCGCAGCCGAATCGGAAAGGAAGACTTTAGCGCGGCGCTTCAAAAGTAATCTCACGCTGGCAAGACCCGACCTACCGGCTCCAAGCACGGTAACTCGTTTGCCGCGAAGTTGCATAGTTGTTAAGAGGAATTTCTGTTATCTAACTTTAAAGGTAGCAAGCATAAGAATCGCAAACAATATCGCCACGATATATGCCCTTGTTACGATCTTCGGCTCAGCCCATCCTTCGAGTTCGAAGTGGTGATGCAGCGGTGCCATTTTTAGGATTCGCTTGCCGGTGCCGGTGCGATATCTGGTGTACTTAAAGTACAGCGTCTGAGCAATTACCGAAAGCGATTCGAGGAAGAAGATGCCACCGACGATCGGCAGTACGAATTCCTTTTTGATGAGTACCATGATGGTACCAAGTGCACCGCCTAATGCAAGTGAACCAGTATCACCCATAAAGACTTGTGCCGGATGAGCATTGTACCATAAAAAGCCGAGCGAGGCTCCCATCAGTGCTGCACAAAAAACCGTTAGTTCTCCAGCACCCCTTAGGTATGGAATATTTAGATATTCACTTAACTGAAGATTACCGGTAAAGTACGCTAAGGCCATTACTGCAATGAATGCGATCGACACTGTTCCGGCGGCAAGCCCATCGAGGCCATCCGTAAGATTAACAGCGTTGGATGTTGCCGTTATCACTAAGATCACGAACGGAATGTAGAGCCAGTTACCAAATTCAAAAACGAAGTTCTTAAAGAACGGGACTGTCGTCGCTGTTGCGACGTCAGGAAAATGTCCGGGTGCCAGCATAATGGTTAAGCCGACCATTAGACCGACACCGATCTGCCCCATCAACTTATATCGAGCAATCAAACCTTTCTTTTTCTTTTTGATGACCTTCAGATAATCATCCAGAAACCCAATGCCACCCATGATCGCAGTAGCGAGAAAGATCACGATGATGAATAAATTTGCAATGTCTGCCCAAAGGAGTGTCGGCCCGAGACAGGCAAAGAGAATGATAAGCCCGCCCATCATCGGGGTACCGGCTTTCGAAAGGTGATTC
The DNA here is from genome assembly GCA_035712525.1 of Kapaibacterium sp. (SeqCode). GTDB lineage: Bacteria > Bacteroidota > Ignavibacteria > Palsa-1295 > Palsa-1295 > JAFDZW01. The sequence goes on along the minus strand of DASTAO010000027.1, from coordinate 2,434 downwards.
TTTGGTGCTTCGGTCTTTCCCTGTTCCTGCACCTGCAGCTTGCGAAGCCGCTCGATGATCTTCGGCCCAATGAAAAAGCTGATCGCTAATGCACTGATAGCCGCTGCTGCCGATCGGAACGTGATAAATCGCATAAGCTCACTGCCCGGAAGGGCGAACAAATGCGTTATCCAATTCCAAAGGTAGTAGATCATGTTTTTAATTGACTCAAAATTTCTTCCATCCTCATTCCTCTCGATCCTTTCAGTAGCAGTACATCGTCCTTCTTTAACTGAGAACGTAATGAAGCCACTATTTCATTTTTAGCAGTATGGATCGCCGAGGCTTTCTTGAACGTCTTTTTCAATTCCCTGAGAGCATTCTTCATAGCCTCACCGGCAAAGTAATACCCGTCGAATTTATACGATGCCATTACTTTCCCAAGCTTAGTATGTTCTCTGGCCGAGGTATTTCCAAGCTCGAACATATCACCGGCCGCCAGGTATTTCTTTCCGGTTGCTGGGATCTTGTATAACGTCTCAAGGGCTGCGTCGAACGATTCGGGGTTGGCGTTATAGGTATCGTTTATTACCAGTGCACCGTTTGCAAGCCTAATCATCTCCATTCGCTTCGAGTGTGGTTTATACTCTTCAAGACTTTTCTTGATCGAAGAAGGCGATACTCCAAATCGAATAGCAATAGCATTGACCGCAGCGATAAGCGACGGTGCGTATTCAGCAATAATAGAAGTCCTTAGAGCAATTTTCTGTTTGCCGATCAATACTTCTACTCTAAGCTTACCGTCAGCAGTAAAACCCTTTGATGCTGCCCTGACATCAGCTTTTGAAGTAGTACTATATGTTTCTGAAAATCCATGGAAGCGTTTTGCTTCGGTGCGGATATAACGATCGTCGAGATTAATGATCGCTGTTCCATCATGAGCACTCAGATAATCAAAGAGAGCCAGTTCTTCTTTGGCGACTCCTTTAAGATCCTTAAAGAATTCAAGATGCTCACGTCCGATATTGGTAATGATGCCGTGTGTTGGCTCAGCTATCTCTGTAAGCCTTGCTATTTCACCGGGGTGATTCGTACCAATCTCAATAATTGCAATATCATGCTTTGACGTAAGACTAAATAACATCCTTGGCAAGCCTACATGATTATTGTAATTCGCTTCGGTCTTTAAGACTGAGTACTTCGCAGCGAGTACATGGCTAATGACATCCTTCGTCGTGGTCTTGCCGTTCGAACCGGCAACCAGGACAATCGGGATTGTAAATTTATTTCGGTAGATATTCGCAAGATCGCCGTATGTATGAAGCGTGTCTTTGACAACTAGCAACGGAAACCGCTTCGGTACAGTCTTTGCATTCTTTTTATACCATTTCTCATCAACAACGGCTGCAATCGCTCCCGCTTTAGCTACCTGAGAGAGGAATAGATGTCCATCGAAGTTCTCACCTCGAAGAGCAATAAAAAGATCACCTTTCCTTATTTGCCGAGAATCGGTCGAGACGTTTTTAATGCGAGTCTTTGCAGAGAGCTTCTCGAGACCAATAGATTTCAGATGAGGAGCCCGAAGAATATCGCTGATTGTAAAATTCACGTCTCTATAAAATTATTATGAAAAGGTTTTGGAAAACTTCAACACTTCTTCTTTATCATTAAAATGATTTCGCTCCTTGCCGATGATCTGGTATTCTTCGTGGCCTTTACCGGCAATGAGAATAACGGTATCCTTCGTTGATTCGCGCAAAGCCATCTCTATCGCTTTAGCCCTATCGAGAATGATCTCGGCATCAGCCTTCGATAATCCATCTTGAATCTCTTGCGCGATAGTTGCCGGGTCTTCCGTCCTCGGATTATCATTTGTAATGATAACTCGATCGGAATATTTTTCGGCAACAGCGCCCATTATAGGCCGCTTGGTTTTATCTCTATCACCTCCACAGCCGAATACTGTTGTGATGTGCGCCATGGGTGCAAGATCACGAATCGTTATCAATACATTTTCAAGAGCATCCGGAGTATGGGCATAGTCGATGATAGCAACAGCTCCATTCGCTAAGACAATTTGCTCGAAGCGGCCGCGAACGGGTTCGATCGTATTTGATAGTTCTGCCAAGGCAGGGAGTGAGCATCCTTCGACACCAAAGTATAATGCCGACGTCGCCGCAAGCATGTTCTGCACATTGAAAGTGCCAACAAGCTTTGAAGAGATCTGCGCCGTTTCGTCGGAATACCGTTTCTTGATCGTAAAACTTGTGCCATGAAGTGAGTAGTTAATACCACTTGCTACGATATCGGAGCTTCCGAATGCGGTTTGATCCTGAAGGCCATAGCTATGAATATTAGCTACTGTATGCTCGATCATTGCCGCACCATACGGATCATCGATATTTGTTATGGCAACGGCTGTTGGTTTGAGATGCGTAAAAAAATCTTGTTTTGC
>DASTAO010000026.1:0-3767 GCA_035712525.1 Kapaibacterium sp. (SeqCode) | reverse complement strand
CCTGCTGGTCGTTGCTATCGTGATCCTGGGACGGCAATACCTGGCCCGTCAGAAAGCCTACGAAGAGCGTGACGATGAGCGATTGGCTATGTACATGCAGTCGACAAAGGAATTCACACAGACGGCATCCGACAACAACGTGATCCTGCGCGAACTGAAAGATATGGTGAAGGAAGCACATACGATGATGGTCAAGCTCAATGAGCGACTTTGATCCTATTGACTATGCTGGATTAAAGAAAGACGTGGAGAACAACCACGATCAACTGCAACGCCTTATCTCTCACTTTGAATCCGAGCAGCGCAACACCGTCAATCAAGGCAAGCGCATCGACGATTGTAGAAAAGACATCGACCGGATGCTCAAGCAGCAGGAGAAATACGACGGGCTGCTGTTCAACTCAGGCAAAGGACTGGCCTTCGAAGTAGATCGTTTGAAATCCAATCGCATCGGCTGGAAGGACGTACTCTATATTATTGGTTTCATCTTATCCATCTTAACTGCCTTATATGCCCCTTAACCTGAAAGGAATTTTTTCTACCGGCGCGAAGGACCTGGTAGACTCGATCGGTAACGCTTTCGACAAGAACTTCACCAATAAGGAAGAGCTCGAAGCGGCGAAGCTGGAACTTCAAAAGGAAGTGAACCGGCATTTGGAGTCGATGGAAGCGACGACTACGAAAGAAGTGGAACTGGCTTATCAGGATACTGCCGATACCCGTAACCGCGAGATTGAATTCATCAAGGCAACAGGGCACGCAGACCGCATGCAGACCTTCGTTGGCGCCTCAGTATTGATTGCATTCTTCACAACATTGGTGATGATGATCTTCGTGAAACTTCCAGAGAGTTCAGAACATGTTATCATCACAGCCTTCGGCATCCTCGATGGACTGACGGGGCTTGTTGTTGGATATTACTTCGGATCTTCTGCCGGGAGCAGGATCAAGGATATGAAGCGTTAGTCCATTCCGAAGAAAAAAGCGCCAGCATCTCCAGAACTTTGAGATTCTTGATGGTTATTGTCTACCTGTTGTGGTATTGCAGCGCCTTGTACGGCCTCAAACAATTTCTTCATCTCTCCGTGACACATATAGAATCCCTTTCTATGATAACGAAAAGCCCGACTCATTGTACTGGCTGGATATGTGATCTTATTTATCATTAATTGCCTTTTCGCCAGATCGATGAAAGAGGTTTCACCATGATAGATTTTATCATAGTCTACCGCAAACATTGAGACTGTGAAATCAAAATTGTCGATTGTAGACTGTGGGCTATCGAAGAATTTTTTAACAAGATCATACGTTTTGTTATTGTATCGAACCTTCATTCCATTATCACTTTCCCATTTAATTTCAGCTCCTTTTGCCTTGAAGTATTTTGAGGCCATCTCATATTCAGATTCATTTGGAAAGAATAAATCGTAATCCGTTTTAATGACCTTCCCCATGAAATAGTCACGCAGAGCTCCTCCTGCCAACCAGCAAGTAATCTTTGCATCGTGTAGTTCTTCCAGTATCATTTTACGATACCTATTGACCGCATTATCGAATTGAATCATACACTTAACTTTTGTGCTGGCTGACTTCCGATCTGTATATACTTCTTATTCCAGTATTCACGCTCTGCATCGGTGAGTTCGCGAGTCGTATCCTTCGGGAACAATACGTTGAAGAACCCAAAACCCGTCACCCACATGCCGACGTAGTAGTTATCCGTCTCCGCATTGACATGGCATAGATCTTCGGTTCTGGATAGTTCGCCGAGCAGGTGATAGGCTTCGCTGGCGATCATGTACTTGTGATCCAACGGCCTCTTGGTCGCTATGATCTGGTGGTGTTCGTCTTGGGTCATACCGCAATCTCCCAGTCTTCTGCGAAGATGTCTGTTGCACTTGCCGTCCATGAATCCGCCTGACCATCGGCTCGAACAATCAACAGTTGATTCGTGTACTGAATCGATTGTTCACGCTTCAACATCCCATCCTTCGCGGCTTGCGGAAGCGACTGCATCTTAGGAATAATATCCAGACCGATTGTTGCCGGAATTTGTTTTACAATGAACATCCCTTTTCCGTTCCATCCAGCGCGGCGAAGCATGTGGCCATCTTTCAGTCTTTCAATAGCCCAGCCGAAGTTGCGGCTGAACGCTTTTTCATTTTCCATATTATCAGGGGTTAAAGTTTTCTTCTCCAAATGTGTTGTCTGCTCCCGTTATCGTTTCAATACAAGTCCGAGTCCATTCTTCTCTGCACGTTTCAAGGCTTCAACTGCGCGATTGCCATAAGCGAATAGAGTAACTCCGTTTCCCGGCTTGATTCCGATCAATCCGTCATCGCGGATGAACTTTACTTTTGGACTGATAAACAAAAGCAGATCAGAATTTTTTGCAGCATCTTGCCACCACTTTACAGAAGTTCTATCTGGCGTTAGAGCAATGCCGTTACCATGTGTTGCGATTTTATCCAACCACGGAATTAATCCATTACGACCACCAAACGGCGGATTCATCCAAACGAATTCCCCCCCCCAATCACTTTCCAAAGAGTTCGATGTCAAAAATTTCTTCGCTGGCACTGAGCACCATCTCCTATCCACTGGTGAAGCGACATCTAAATCAAACGTCTCTTCTAATGCATCGAAAATATACTTCGGGGTATACCATTCATCAGTAACTCCTTCTCTTTCCCAGTGACTCATACCACCACAAATACATCCTCCTCCTTCATGACATAGTACATGACCCCTTCGATCTCCACTTCCCAATCCGCGTCCACCTGGAACCATATCTTCTGCCCGGCCAGTGAACCATGACGAACAATGCCTTGAAACATCTGCTTCTGCTCGTTGATCTCTTCGAGAATGGATTGTTCTTCGAGGAGCGGCTCGACGAGCAGGTGGAAGGCTTGCATGCGGAAGCGATGCTTTACCATATCGATACCTGTGCTGAAATCCCTTCCTCTCAACGGTTCCTCCACCACACATATCACCTGGTCCGGCCTGCACTTGAACAGTCCTTCTTCGATCTGGTTCTCTTCCTCCGTCACCGACGGGTGGAAGTATACTTTCTCGCCGATCTGCACATCGCATGGATAGTCCGCCAGCGTCAGGTAATCAAGTTCGTCCTTCGCGGCCAGATTGTAGTATTGCTCCCAATTATTGTGATAGTCGGTATTACCCTGGTTGACCCAGCGCTGGATCTCATCATGACCGACTCTTAATCGGTGATTCGGCCAGCCCGGGTCAAGAGGTTGATGCATCTTGCCGGACAGCCACGCAGGCAGTTGCTCCACGATGCCATACAGGCGTTTGCGTTCGAAGCGATCCCGCTCCTTCTCAATATACAGGTGATGGTTCAGGATTTGCAGCCCGGCGACCTGGGTTTCTTCCCAGACGTTATCGACGCGGATGAGCAGGTGATCAACGAGTTTCATTCATCATCTTCTTTTATGTCTTCGGAAGGTTTATAACCACAATGCGAACAACGATATTGTCCATCAGGATCGATCCAGGCGCCACGCTGGCCGCAATTTCGACAAAACCACTGATAAGAGGTTCTTTCTTCAATGGGTAGATAATATGGATTATCGTATTCCATTATCGAGTCGCAAGCAGGTATTGTTTAGCGGCTGAATAGAGTGTGATCTCATGCATGGGTACGTCGGCCGTGTCGCGGTTCTTGTCCTCGTATAAGCGAATGAAGTCATTGAGCGCGAGTTTTAATTGACGCTCACGAAGGAGTTCAATATTAAAATCTGGCAGAG